>JAIXLE010000138.1 GCA_026931725.1 Bacteroidales bacterium | reverse complement strand
ATACAGGGACGATCGCATATCACAAATCAAACACGTCATGGTGTGGTGTTATGAGGTGGTGGTAGAACCTCACACACTCCAATTCCCCTCCCCATTCACGGTCGACACACCGGAGGGGTTTCTCCGCGCAGGCTACCAGCTCAAAATGGGCCGCAAGGAATCTTACTTGCGCCCAAAGTGGGCAAGCAACTCGGGCTGAGAATTTTTCCAGGATTACCAAGACGAAACATCCGGCCCCATGTTCTGTGCGGAACTGCGCGATTCCAGGCAATCAAGAATGCAAGATTCATCAAGATTTTCTCAAGTTCATCTTGCGGCATCCTAATGACAACATTGACGGATAATCCGACAGATAATACCCGCACAGAACACGGCTTTGACAGGATAGACGATCCACCGAAGCAGATCGTTTGCTGGATTGGCAAATTTTTCCCCACGAAACGAAAATTCCTCCCCGCGTCTAGGGTCGACGCGGAGAGGAATCGGGGAAAGAGGCACAAATTCTGCGACCCAGAAACGCTAACCCTCAACCGAAACATTATCCCACGAAGACACCGCCGAGCAGAGCCGGTTGCTCATCGGGTCCGAGAGTGATTGGTGGGGTGATTCCTGGGCTGAGATTCTTACCGGAGTAGGTGAAGACACTCGGTATCCCCGACACAGCGGCCCCGACAACGAGATCGGCCACACCGTCGCCGTCCAGTTCCTTCACGGCCACGCGGGCACCGTCTCGGTTGTTGGGGTCTCCCGCGAAGAAGTCCGCTAATGGCTTCAGAGTCCCGCCACCATTGGTCAGCAGGGTGGCGGCATCCGCGATGAACACGCGCGGTCCCCCCGTGGGGCCGCCTCCGGCAACGATGTCCGCTTTCCCATCGTGATTAAAGTCACCGGCTGAGACATAGGCACCGTTCACCAGAGTCGATTCAAAAATATAGAAATCATTAACAAGGCGTGTCGGTGTGCCTTGGAGGAGGGAGGTTCCATCCCAAATCGCCACCCGTGGGCCGCCACCGAACCCGGCTCCTACGACCAGATCCTGCACCCCGTCCCCGTTCACATCCCCGAATGACACGCGAGCACCACCCCGGAAATTGGGGTCGTCGATGCCGAAGAAGTCCGCCAGTTTCTCACCTGTGCGACCGCTGAAGATCACGACTCGTGGCCCGCCCGTCACATCTGGAGATACCGCGATGTCGGCATAACCGTCGCCATCCAGGTCGGCGGCCGCGACGAATGCCCCACCCGTGAAACTCGCTTCAAACGGCGTAACGACTCGTTGTGCCCGTCCGCTCACTCCATCAATCAGGGCAACCTGTACGGTCACACCCGGCCCCGTGGCCGCGATCAAGTCTGGCACTCCATCACGGTTCCCATCCGCCACCGCCACTCGTACCCCGGTAGCCGGCCCACTAAAGGGAATGACCGTCTGTTGCGCTGCCCCCGTTGCCGAGAACATCGTGACCGTGGAGCCGCCTTGATCCGGGCCAACGGCGAACCGGGACACACTCCCCTGGTTGATCGGCGGCGGCGGGGGCGGGGGCGGCGGCGGTGGGGGGAGAACCGTGATCATGAAGGTCTGCGGATCGGAGGTGTCCTGTCCGCCGTTCGCGGTGCCGCCGTTGTCCATCAACTGGACTTGCAGAGTCGCGGTACCCGAGGTTCCAGCCGCTGTGGCGTATTACGTGTCCCGGTCACGGGATCGATCACCGGATTCGATGAGAAGTTCAGCGTTCCCGTGGTCCCCGTGATGGACACGAGGAAGGTCAACTGCTGTCCCGCTTCATCGGCTGGCCCCGCATGGATGTTCGTCGCCCAGGAGGGGATAAATTGGTTGCTGTTCCCCGTGACCGTGATGTCCGGCCCAGCCACGAACGACGGCGCGTCGTTGATCCCCAGGATCGTCAGATTGGCCGTGCCCGGAACCGAGAGCGGCGGTGCCCCCGTGGTTTCCGTAATGGTGTAGGCAAAACTCGCTGGCCCCTGATACCCCGGTGCGGGCGTGAAGACGACCGTATTTCCCGCAATCTGCACGGTGCCTCCGACCGGCGACCCCACCGCTGTAATCGTGAGCGAGTCCGTCTCGTTCGGCCCTGCTCCCGCGTTCACCAGCAGATCCGCAAACGGGATGACCACCGGCCCACTACCGATATAAACCGGCGGCACCGTGACGGCTCCCGAATTGGTCGGCAGGTCATTGACGTTATTCACCGTGATGGTGAACGTCCGCGGCAGAGACATGTTGACATCAGGCGGCGTGGCGGGGCCATTGTCCGTGGCGACCACGGAGAACGTCGCGGTCCCAAACGTATCCGGCGCGATCGTGTAGCTCAATGTCCCATTCGGCGCAATGTCGATGCTGGTAATCACCAGACTACCCGTGGAACCCGTTTGCGTCACGGTGTAGCCGATGAGGCTTTGGCTGACCTCGTCCAATGCGGTCGCTGGACCAGGTTGGAAGTTCGTCACGAAGCCGATGATGGGGCTCACGGCCTCATCTTCGTTCGTTGCCGGGGGATTGCCACCGGGCAGGTCGAACGTGGGGGCATCGTTAATCGGATTCACCACGATGGTAAATGTGTGCGTCGTGGTTACATCATCCGAGGGGTCGCCGGGTGTCCCATTATCATCGACAACGGTGACATCCAGAGTTGCGGATCCGTTAGAATCTGGGGCGGTCGTAAAGGTCAACTTCCTCGTTGCCAAATCCACTGCCGGGGCCGTGGCGAACGTCAATCCTCCTGTCGTATTGGTCACCGTGACGGATTGCACAGTCGCTGTCCCGCTTTCTCCTAATGGCCCAATAGAATCCAGCGTAATGAATTCTGAAATGGTTTGATCGCCTGCATCCTCGTCCACGGTGATGGTGGTTGGTGTGAGCGTGAACTGAGGCGGATCGTTGACCGCGTTCACCGTAATTGTGGACATGTCCGTATCGGAAAGTGGACCACCAGGGCCGGTGTGACCTTGGTCATCGGTCGTCATGGTCAGCGTCACATTGCCATGGAAGTCCGCGGACGGCGTGAACGTGAGCCCGGCCGCGTCCGCCAAAGTCGCATTGATGGCCGCGAGCGGCGCGGTGATGACGACCATGTTCGTGCCGTTGGTGGTCACCTGCCCCGATGACACGCCACCCATGACGGCGGTGTTCACCGTCAATGTCCCATCTGTCCCATTCGTCACCGTGAACGTGACTTTGATGTTACCCGTTCCTGCGTCCGGGTCCGCGACCGAGATCCCCGACAGGACAAGTGGCGTGTCCTCATCCGTCGTGAAGGTCGCGGGCAGTGTGTTGCTCGGTGGAAGATTCTGATCTGTCACCACGAGATCAATCGTATCCGAATCCGTGAGAGGCCCACCGTTCCCCGTGTTACCTTGGTCATCGGTGAGAATCGTGAATGTCGTTGTCCCGGAATAGCCGTTTGGCGGTGTGTAGGTCAAGCCGCCACTGACTGTGAGCGTGGCGTTGATCGCGGCTTGCGGAGCCGTAATCGTGACGGAACTGGTGCCGTTCCCTGTCATCTGTCCGCTAACCACACCACCCGGAATCGTATCGGACAACGTGAGCGTGCCCGTGCCGACACTCAGTGTGACCACGATGTCCGCCGTCCCCGCGTCCACGTCGGAAACGGAAACCGAGGTGATCGCCAAGGGGATATTGATGGAGGTCGCCAACTGAAGTGGGACATGATTGACTGGGGCATCGTTGATGGCGTTGACCGTGATGTCCACGGTTTGCGGAACGGCATCCTGGGGGCCACCCGAACCCGTGTTGCCCAGATCGTTTGCCGCGAGGGTGAACCCACCTAAACCCATCAGCGCGGAACCGGGGAAGTTCGGCGTGGGTGTGTAGGTGATGGTGGCCAAGGCCGCGTTCACATCGGTGAGCAGGCCACGGAACGTGACCACGCTGTCATCCGTGCCCGTGCCTGTGTCGAAGACCAACCCCGCTATGGAGGCCAGCGAAACCGTCCCTTGATTCGCGGTCACGGTAATCTGGATACGCCCGGAACCGAGGTCCGAATCCGCGACGCTGACCCCCATGACCGACAAAGGTGTGTCTTCATCCGTCGAGAATGGCCCAGCAGGAATCGTCAAGACGGGGGCATCGTTCACCGGGTTGACGGTCACATCCAGCAACGTATCGACGAACAAACCGTCCGCATCCGTGGCGCGGATGGTCAACGTGGCAAAGCCCGACGCATCCGGCGCGAAACTCAGGGTCAACTCTTTCGTGACCGGGTCAATCACCGGAACGCCGATCAACCCCGGATTCGTGCTGGCCACGATTTGATAGGTCAAATCGGTAGATGGCGTCGTCTGCTGATCCACGAAGTAGTTTGCGAGTGGGATCACAACTGGCGGCGAGTCCTCATCCACGACCACCGGAGGAATCGCTGGCGTGGCCGAAGGCGGCGTTGACACGGAAAATACCCGCGCAACGACACCTTCCCCAAAACCATCCTGCCCAACACTGTCCCACACCAGGACGAAATCGCCCTGGCTCCCCATGCGAACTGTGGGAGCATACTGGTTGCTTGTCGTGTAAACATTCGCCTGTGTATCCGTGATATTCTGCGGAGTACCGCCTGAGTCATACCGCTGGTAATACACTCCTGTGGAATCACCCGAGCCGTTCCCGGACCAGGCGACGATAAAGTCGCCATCGCGATCAAGAGAAACCGTCGGGGCAATTTGCGCATTCACGGTGGTCGTGTTCGCCCGTGTAGCGCCACTGAGTGGCTGACCATTTTCATCAAATCGTCGGAAGAAGATGCCGTCCAAATCTCCGCTGCCGGCACCCGCCCAGGCGATCACAAACCGACCGGCCGCGTCCCGGCTCACCGAAGGGCTATGTTGGTTGCCCGTGGTGTAACTATTCGCTACGATTGGCCCACTCAGTGGCGTGCCATTAGAGCCATAACGCCGGAAGGAAATTCCGTTGCCGTTTGCGTCTTGCTCCATGTCAACCCAGGCCACGACGAAGTTGCCGATGGCATCCATCGCCACGGAGGCGGTGTATTGGTCGTCGGCTGTGGCTGTGACCAGCGTTTCACCGCCGATCGCCTGGGCTTGCAGATCATATCGGCGGAAATAAACCGATGACCCGGAATTCCAGGTGATGACGAAGTCGCCATCATCATCCATGGTGGCTGTGGGGTTCAACTGATCGCCGGATGTCGATTCGTTGACTAGGAACTCTCCAGCCAACGGCACCCCATTTCGGTCGAACCGGCGAGCATAGATGCCATACCCGCTACCATCCTGGTTCGGCGTTTCCCAGGTAACAACGAAGTTCCCTGTCGCCGACACCGCGACGGATGGGAACAATTGCAGGCCAAGAGTCGTCTGATTAACCAGAATATCATCGGTCAAAGGTACGCCGCTCGGATCGAAGACGCGGACATAGATACCGCCATCCGCATCTGCTGAACCGCCGCCAGACCAAGTGACGACATAACGCCCGTCTGCGGCGACAGCTAAAGCTCGACCCGGTGTGGGAGTTTGTGTCCCGATCACGGTCTGATGAACGATAGCCCCATCGTTGAGTGGTACGGGAGATAGGATCGTGAAACTCAGATGGAAATCTCCTCCGGCATTGCCATCATCGTCCCCGTCCATGGCTTGGCCGCCCGTATCCAGGATATTTCCTCGTGCGGTCAGTGTGATTCCCACTTCCACGCCCGGCGTAGGACTAATGTCACCGCCGTTGAATGTGAGGATCACGGTATGGCCGTCACTGGAAAGTGTGGCTCCTGTGACGGTGTGGACCACACTGTCACTGGTGATGAGCATGTAGTTGGCGGGATTCGTGGCACTGGCCGGATTCAGGGCACGGGTGAAGGTGATCGCGATCGCGCCTGCTTGCGGAATCTTCCCGACAGTCCGTTCATCGGGTTGCAGGGCGTTGCCGCCATTGATCTGTACGGAAGCCACCCGCGTGATCGGTGCCGGTTCCCGCAAGGCATAGACCCCGTCTCCGGCCCCGTCCTGTCCGTTGCTGGTCCAGGCGAAGGTGAACAAGCCAGACGCATCGACGCTGACCGATGGGGCGGTCTGAGCCCCAGCCGTAAAGCGGTTCGCAATGATTTCTCCGGTCTGGGCCACGCTGGTATTGTCGAATTGGCGGTAGACAATGCCCGTACCGCTGGCATCCTGCCCTTCCCAAGCAACCAGGTAGCTACCATCTCGGTACACCGCAACCGAGGGTGCCCGCTGATCTCCGCTCGTGGTGGTATTGACTAAGGTGTTCGCCCCGACCGGAGTTCCTGACGTGAACCGTTGGGCCACGACACCCAAGCCGCTCCCATCGGCGTTATCATCTTGCCAAGTCATGACGAAGTCGTTGAAAATCCCCATCGCAACGGCAGGGGCGGATTGCACACCCGTGGTGTTCGTATTGGCACGCGCTTCGGAAGATGTCCCACTGGGGCCAAATCGCCGGAAATAGATGCCATCCGCATCACCGCTGCCTGCCCCGCTCCAGGCGATGACGAAGTCCCCGTTGGCATCCATCGCCACGGCGGGTTGAACCTGATTGCCGGTCGTGTACTGATTCGCGGCCTGCTCGCCAGCCACGGCGGCCCCGGTGAGGGTGAATTGCCGATAAATCACGCGAAGCCCTGTATCGCCGCTCTGATTGGCGCTTTCCCAAGCCATAACGAAGTTCCCGAGCGCATCGGAGGCCACAGCCGGGTTCGTCTGGGCATCGGTCGTCGTGGTATTGGCCCGGAATTCATCTCCCCGTGGAATCCCATTTTGATCGAACTGCCGAGCGTAAATTTCTGTTCCACTCTCACCTGAGCGCGCAACGGTTTGCCAGGCTACGACGAAGTTCCCCGTCGAATCCATGGCGACCGCGGGGGCCGTTTGTAAGCCCGTGGTGTATTGATTGACCAGGATTTCCCCGCTCAACGGCACACCGTTCGGGCTGAACACACGGGCAAAGATGCCGTCGACATCACCTGAACCATTCCCCGCCCAGACGACAACGTACCGCCCATCCGCAGCCGTGGCCACGGCTTGCGGCCCGGTACTGGTCTGATTGCCCGATACGGTGACGTTGACTTGATCTTCCGTTGGAACCGTGGGAACAGTTGCCACTTGGAAATGCCGAACGAAATCTTCCCCAAACGGGATTCCGTTCCGGTCGCCATCGAGCCGAATCCCTTGAGCCACGTCCGTGATGGCTCCGAGAACCCGTACTTCATAGTTTCCTTGAGCATTCGCGGTGTTCGTCAAAGCCAGTTGGGCAGTGTACTTGCGTGTCACCGGGTCGAAACCATAGGTCACGCCGGTGATCGGCACTGGGGAACCGTTGCGGAGAACTTGATAATTCTCGATCTGATCGCCACCGAGGACCGCGCGGCTAAAGGTCAGCGTCAGTTGCAGCGGCGCGCTGGCCAGTTGAGCATCTTCGGTAATGGTGGTCAGGGGTGTGGTGCTCGTTCCGGGGAAGACACCCGCCACGATCGGGCCGGAGAAGTTGGGTCGGGTGCCGTCGATGAACCGACGCGAGAATACACCGTTACCCGAACCATCCGAAGCCCCATCGGTCCATACCGTGACTAAGTCCCCGTCACTGTCAACCCCAACACTGAGGTTGAACTGGACATAACCGACAGATCCATTGACGAGATTATCAGAAGAGACAATGTTTCCGAGATTATCATAGCGTGAGAACCAGACACCGTTGCCGTCCGCCGCACCGGCACCGGACCAGCCCACCACGAAATCACCGTCGAAGTCAACGGCCACAGTGGCGAATTGCTGATTATTCGTGGTATAGGCATTCGCCCGAATGTCGCCCGAAAGTGGGTTATTGTCGGCGGCGAAGCGGCGGAAGAAGATGCCATCACCGGATGCATCGTTGGTTTGCCAGGCGATGACCACATTCCCACGGCCATCGGACCCAATCGCGGGAAGACGTTCGGCCCCAGCCGTACCGACGTTCGCACGGGATTCGATCCCCACGGTTTGACCATCCGCGGTAAAGCGGTGGAAGTAGATACCCGATGCATCGCTTGGTCCCGTTCCTCCCCAAGCCACGACAAAGCCGCCATCCAGGTCCGCGGCCACCGCCGGAGTGTCCTGCGTGCCGGTGGTGTAATTGTTCGCCCGGAGTTCTCCGGTCAGCGGATTCCCGGCCGCGTCGTATCGGCGATAGAAGATCCCCGCCGAGTCCACTTGTCCGCTGATCGTGCCGTTCCCAGACCAGGCGATGACGAAGTCTCCATCGGCATCCAACGCGATGGCCGGGTTGACCTGATCGCCCAGCGTGCTTTGGGAAACCGAGAATGCATCCCCCAGTGGGTTGCCAGAGGCGTTGAACCGACGTGCATAGATACCGTAGCCGTCACCATCTTGCCCGCCACTCTGCCAGGCAATCACGAAATCGCCATCACCATCAATCGCTACTGTTGGCGCAGTCTGGGTGCCCGTCGTGAATGAATTGACCAGGAATTCGTCGGTAAGCGGTTGGCCGGTTTTATCGAAGACCCGCGCATACACGCCGTTGCTGTCCGCTTGGCCGACCCCACTCCACACCACAACGTATTGCCCGTTCGGAGCGACCGCCACGGATCGGCTATTCATCGTTGACGAGCCAGTCGATTGCGTACCCGTCGTGGACTGCGTTGCTCCCTCCTCACCCGTGGCGAGGGTGAAGGTCATGCTGAAATCTTCCCCGGTAAACAAGCCATCTCGGTTGCCGTCCAGCGGTGTACCCGTGACATCACTGAAGATAGCGCCGGACACCCGGAGTTCATACGCTCCTGGCGGCAGCGTAATCGTGGCCAGGTCCACCGTATATTTTCGAGTGGCGATATCGTACCGATAACTCGCTCCGACAACACCCGGATTCAGGAGTACCCCGTTACGGAAGAGTCGGTAATTTGACGCGGAACTCGCAATCGCACCATTAACGCTTTGATCGAATGTGACCGTCAAGCCATTGGGGGTAAACGCAAGTTGCGATCCGGGAATGATGACATTGTCCGGCGTGGTCGGGAGATTGCGTGGGAAAACTCCGGCCACGATGGGGCCAGCAACATTGTTGCTATCGTACCGTTTATTGACAATGATCGGATTGCCATCATCATCTGGAGTCTGCCAAGCCACAACGAGATCCCCATTCGCGTCCACCGCGACAGCGGGAAACTGTTGATCGGCAGTGGTCACGGACGCAACCAGGAACTCATTCCCCAACGGGGCACCACCACGGCTAAATCGGCGAGCATAGACTCCTAAACCATCACCATCTTGCCCGACACTGGTCCAGCCGACGATGTACTGCCCGATTCGACTCACCGCCACGGTCGGATCGTAACGTGTGCCAACCGAAGACTGGGAAACCAGAACCTGATCGGAAAGTGGTGTCCCATCCGCGAGGAACTGTTGGGCGAACACGGCTACGGAGCCTGGAGCATCCCCATCACTGGCCCAGGCCACGACAAAGCCGCCGTCCGCGTCCATTCCAATTGCGGGGTTGAGTTGGTCCCCCGTCGCGGTCGTGTTAACGACGATGGCATTCCCGGCCGTGGTCCCATCGGGGTTGTATCTCTGGGCCAGCACCCCGAACCGATTCGCATCGTTCCCTTGCCAGGCAACGACATACCGGCCAATCGTGTCGACCGCGACGACGGGAAGCAGGTCTACCCCGGATGGACTCACCGCAACCAGGGATTCCGCGCTGAGCGGGGCATCGGTGGCATCGAATCGGCGGACATAAGCGGCTTGCTCCCCCACGCCGGTTTGACCATCACTTTGCCAAGCAACCACAAAGTCGCCATCGGCATCCACGGAAATGGAAGGATATTGTTGAGCCGATGCCGTCGCCTGATTGACACGGAATTCGTCGCCAACCGGCATTCCCGCCCAGGTAAACCGCCGACCGAATACCCCCCAACTGCTGCCATCCTGCCCGAGGCTTTGCCAGACCGCGACGATCTCTCCGCTGGCCGTCACACCGATCGACGGGTTGGACTGAATATTTGCCGTGGTGTCATTCAGTCGGAATTCCGCCCCCGATGGGGTTCCATCAGCGTGGAAGGTTTGGGCAAAAATACCGCTACTGTCTCCTGTCCCACTCCCGGCTCGGGCCACAACGTAGCGGCCATCCGGCAAACTGGCAACCGACATCGGGCCACCCGCCTCCGCAAAACCCGCTGGCAAAGCCGTCTGGAGTACGAACGCAAGTTGGTAATTCCCACCCGGAGTACCCGAGTAATCCCCATCGAGTGCCCGGCCATCTTCGGCGATGACCGCATCCGTGATCGTTAGTCCGATATTTTGAGCAGTGGGCGATACGGGGATGTCGCTAGCCAAGGACAGTGTGACCGTCTGTCCCGCGATGAGTGCGGAAGTAATGGTTTGGGGAACACCATCCACGGTCAGCGTGTAGTGGGCAAGATTTTGGGCGGTTGTGGCATTCAGTGGTTGATTGAATGTGATGGACAGAGCGGAACTTGCCGGGATGGTGGCAGCCACCGATCCCCCCGGTACCAGGGAACCCCCGACCCCCGCGACGGAAACCGAAGTCACTTGCAAGGGGTCGAAGTACACGCGTGGCATACGCCGGTCGGCCACACCGCTACCAAACGCATCTTGGGCCACCATCCCGGACCACACCGCGACGAGATCGCCCCCCGCATTCATTCCTACGGAGGGGGTCTGCTGGGCACCCGTGGTGTAGGTGTTGACTGCAAACTCGGTTGCGCCAATTAGATTATTGAGTGGATCCACGCCGCGACCAAAGATGCCAGCCTGATCGCCATCCTGATTCTCACTCTGCCAAAGCACGACATAGTGCCCGGAACGCGAGACAGCCAGTGTCGGCGCGGATTGGGCACCGGCGGTCACGGTGTTCAGGGCGATTTCCGCGCTGAGGGGTGTCCCGTTCCCGGCGAAGCGACGCGCAAAAATTCCCGTCCCGTCCGCGTCCGGTCCTTGCCAGGCCGCGACGAAATTCCCACTGGCATCGTAGCGGACCACGGGCGCGGTCTGGTCGCCTGTAGTTGTCGCATTGAGCCGGAACTCGGAACTGGTGGCAGCACCCGTGCTGGCAAATCGGCGGGCAAAAACTCCAGAACCATCGCCGTCCCCGGTGTCACTCTGCCAAGCGATCAAAAAGTTTCCTTTTGCATCCACGGCGATTGACGGCGTGGACTGGATGCCGGCCGTGGTAGTATTCACCAGGATATTTGTGCCAGCCACCTTCCCATCAGAAGAGTATCGTTGAGCGTAAATCCCGTTTGTCTCGGCCGCACTGCCTGCCCCGGCCCAAGCGATAATAAAGCCGCCCGTTGAAGTGTAAGCCACAGTGGGCGAAGTCTGGGTACCCGTGAGATACGTGTTCACGAGGGTGGCCAAACCCACTCGCGTTCCGTTCCGGTCAAAGCGTTGGAAGAACACATCGTTATTCGTCCCATCCCCTGTCCATGTGACGACGAAATTCCCATTCGGGTCCATGTCCACCGCAGGTAGACTTTGGGAACCCGCCACCGAGGTGTTGACCAGAATATCACCGGTACGCGATGTCCCGTCTTTCTCAAATATGCGTGCGAACACGCCGTTTGTGTCACCGGGGCCGTTCCCTTGCCAGACCACAACATAATGGCCATCCGGGGCCACCGCGACGGAACGAGGTGTGGTCGTGATCTGGTCAAACGGGACGGTGGCATTGACTGGAGCATCAGGAGTGATGGTGAAAGAAAGCGTATAGTTCCCGCCTTCATTGCCATCCCGATCCCCGTCGATCGGCCGTCCGTTTAGATCCAAGACGGCTGAACTATCGCCACGGACGGTGAGCGTAATCGTACCTGCGGGAATGGCGGATGCCAGGGAGAGCGTCACGGTTTGGCCGCTCAAAACCGCGCTCGTGATCGCCACAGGCACTGGCCCACCGCCCGTGTCCACCGTGACGGCATAGCGGCTGATGTCTTGGGCGGTGGTCGGGTCAACAGCCTCGGTGAAAGTGATCGCAAAAGCACTATCGGAAGTCACTGGACTGACAACCCGCGTCGCATCGGTGATCTGCCCAGTAGAACCACCAACGAGGACACCTAGCACATTCACGGCATCGTAAAATCGTCGGGAATAGACCCCGCTCGCATCACCACTACCCGCGCCAGACCAGACAACGACAAACTCACCCGGTTTATGGAACGTCACCGATGGAGTCGATTGGATGCCCGATGGATCGCTTTGATTGACTAGAAATTCCCCGCCGCTTCCAAGGCCGGCAGTAGTGAAACGTCGATAAAACACTCCAGAATTGTCGGTTTGGTTGATTTGGTTCCCGTTGCCACTCCAGGCCATCACCAAACTGGAACTCCCGGCATCATATGCAATCGTCGGTTCGATCTGGTTTCCAGATGTACTGACATTGACCTGCGTTTCACTGATCTTGTTACCACCAGTGGGAGTGAACCCGCGTAGCCAGATACCACTACTGTCAGTTGCTCCGTTTCCGGTCCAGGTTACAAAGTAATTTCCTGAGCCATCAATCGCCACGGCAGGGGCATATTGGTCGCCCGCCGTCGTCTGATTGATCGCGATTTCATCGCCGTTCTTGGCCCCTGTATTCGTATAGGCTTGAGCGTATACTCCTTTCCCGGCACCATCTTGGCCATCTTCACTCTGCCAAACCACCACAAACGCACCCGCGGCATTCATCGCCACCGTGGGTGTCGTTTGATCCCCGGTCGTATATTTATTGATGGAAAATTCACCGCCGGAGAGCGTCTTGAGGTCAGCGGCTTTGCTGAACCGTTGGCCGTAGATTCCGGTCTTGTCGCCATCCTGGTCAGAATCGCTTTGCCAGACCACCACTAAACCGCCTGTCGCATCCAGCGCAACGGAGGGGGCGGTTTGATCGCCCGTGGTTGTCTTGTTCGCGGTGATCTCGTCGCTGAGTGGGGTGCCATCAGCCTGGAAGCGTCGGACGAAAATATCCGCGTCGCCATCAGTATTCGGGCCAGTCCAGGCAACCGCAAAGTTTCCGGTCCCATCCACGGCCAACGACGGGTGGGATTGGACCCCGACCGTGGTCGTGTTCAGCAGCTTTGTGGCAAATATTTCATTACCGAATCGGTCGAATTTACGAGCAAAAATGCCGCCATCCGTATCACTCGCGCCGACCCCGCTCCAGACCACGATGTAGCCGCCATCGGGCGTTCCGACGACGGAATGATCCGATGTGGTGGCTTGCATTCCAGCGATATCCGTGTTCACCAACGCGGATGGTGCTCCGGCATAGGCTGGCACAACCCGGGCTTCGAGAGACTCGCAACCCAGGCGGGTCGGGGCAAAGGTACGGCGGAATTTGGAGAGCGAGTGCCAAAACGAGTGCATGAGCAACTCACGGAGAAGAATGGGGATGAAAAGTCCGTGATGCGAGACGATGGATTGTAACTCACCCATCTCCCCTGGGCAACGCGCGGCATCGCAACCTGCGTAGATTCACGAGGCTCCGATGCTAGCTCGACCGTTGAATTCTGCTCAATCCTCACCGTTTGTGTTCGTCAGTAGACGAACATGCTGAGTATTTTGAACAAATGTATAGACGAAAACACGGGTGCGCATCCAGACTGGAATTAAGACGATGCAACCCGGCACAGGGATTGTTCCCTTTCATGGGGTTGCGACCACGGTATCACGG
>JAIXLE010000188.1 GCA_026931725.1 Bacteroidales bacterium | reverse complement strand
CTGTTCTTTGACAATTGGGTGGGTAAAGTTGCAACACTGCGACTGAGAGAGGCCCGGTGCCCGTGAGGGTGCTGAGCGGAATCAGAAGCAGGACAAGCGACGACGATGACATGTTCGACACGAGGCCTGAGAGTCTGGATGATACGAGCGTTTTATCGCCTGAAGGGCTAGGGGAAACCCTGATCCATCAGGTTGGTGATCCGGTCGAACGGCACGCGGAAACGAATGCCTGCAAAGGGGTTCGAGGAAGCGGGACGTGCGGCGGGGTGGCCAAGCTAGAAAGGGCGTGTGGGGGATGTCTTGGCACCAGGAGGCAGTAGGGCGTGGAAGGCCACGATAGTTCCGGGGAAGCTGTCAACCGAGCGTTGATCCCGGAGTGCCCGAGCCAACGGGGGGAACTGAAACATCTCAGTACCCCCAGGAAGAGAAAGCAACAGCGACTCCCTCAGTAGCGGCGAGCGAACGGGGATCAGCCCAAACCGGGAAGGTAACTTTCCGGGGTTGTAGGACCGCGTTTAAGACCCGAACTTGTACCAGAATGGCGTGGAATCGCCAGCCACAGAAGGTGAAAGCCCGGTACGGGACACAAGTAGAGGCTGAGCGGGATCCTGAGTAGGACTCAACACGTGAAAGTGAGTCCGAAGCGGGGAGGACCATCTCCCAAGGCTAAGTACTCCCTGGTGACCGATAGTGCAGAGTAGCGCGAGCGAAAGATGGGAAGAACCCCGATAAGGGGAGGATACTGAACCTGAAACCACATGCCTACAAGCGGTCGGAGCCCTATGCCTTCGGGAAGGGGTGACGGCGTGCCTTTTGCATAATGATCCGGCGACTTATCGTTCCGAGCAAGGTTAACCGCCTCTGGCGGGGAGCCGTAGGGAAACCGAGTCTCAACGGGGCGTTGAGTTCGGGGCGGTAGACGCGAAACCACGTGACCGACGCCTGGCCAGGATGAAGGTGAGGTAACACTCACTGGAGGGCCGAACTCACGAGTGTTGAAAAACTCGGGGATGAGCTGGGCGGGGGAGTGAAAGTCTAATCAAACGTGGAGATAGCTCGTTCTCTCCGAAATAACTTTAGGGTTAACGTCTCACTCGTTGGCATTGGGGGTAGAGCGACTGAATCGGAATGGGGGCCTACCCGGCTACCCATCCGAACCAAACTCCGAATACCAGTGTACCAAGGTGAGGCAGCTAGGCTGCGGGGGATAATCTTCGTAGCCGAGAGGGGAACAGCCCAGACCACCTGCTAAGGTCCCCGAGTCGTGCTCAGTGCGAAAGGAAGTTGAACCCCCGAGACAGCCGGGATGTTGGCTTAGAAGCAGCCACCATTTAAAAAGTGCGTAATAGCTTACCGGTCGAGGGGTTCTGCGCCGATAATGAACGGGACTTAAGCACGACACCGAAGCAGTGGACTCGCAAGAGTGGTAGGAGAGCGTGGCGTATGCGGTGAAGAGGTACGGACGACGAACCTTGGAGCGTGCGCCAGTGACTATGCCGGAACGAGTAGACGATAAAACGGGTGAGAATCCCGTTCGCCGTAAGCCTAAGGTTTCCTGGGGAAGGTAAATCCGCCCAGGGTTAGTCGGTACCTAACGCGAGGTCGAAAGGCGTAGCGGACGGGCACACGGTTAATATTCCGTGACCGACGGAAGAGGGTGAACCAGTTGCGACGTGGAGCCGGAAGCGGGTTGGCTTATTAGATTGCCACAGGGCGTTTACGATCCCGATACCGCGGACGGCTTCACCAAGAAAAGCCAGCTGGGGACGAATCCGTTGACCGTACTAAAACCGACACAGGTAGGCGGGATGAGTATTCTCAGGCGCTCGAGAGAACCCTCGTGAAGGAACTCTGCAAATTGGCCCCGTAACTTCGGGAAAAGGGGCGCCCACCTCGGTGGGCCGCAGCGAAAAGGATCTAGCGACTGTTTACTAAAAACACAGGTCTGTGCCAACACGTAAGTGGACGTATACAGACTGACACCTGCCCGGTGCCGGTAAGTTAAGGAAGGAGGTTAGCCGTAAGGTGAAGCCTGCGACCGAAGCTCCGGTAAACGGCGGCCGTAACTATGACGGTCCTAAGGTAGCGAAATTCCTTGTCGGG
>JAIXLE010000038.1 GCA_026931725.1 Bacteroidales bacterium | reverse complement strand
TCCCGAATGGAGCGGGATGAATTTACTCGACACCCGGCAAGGCGATCCGCATTCGCTATTTTGCCATTCACGACTGAGGTTTTGCAAACCGGGAATTTTTGGCCTTGGAAGGTATTTGGCGTAACTTGTTCTGTGACACCTTTCGCTGAGTGAGACGCTGCCATGGCTGGCATTATCGAATTCCCGCAAGTAGTGCAATCGACGCTCCAGGACTTCGGCGACCTGTTTGCCAACGCAGCCCAACGTCGCCATTTCGCCGAGTATCTCACCGGCCTCTCTGTTGCTGATCGCAAGACCATCTGTGGCATCAACGCACAGTTCGCTCAAACCTCCGACCCGTCCTGCCTCAACCGCTTCTTTCATCTCGAAACCTGGGACGTGGTGGCCATCAACACACGGCGTCTGGAACTGCTTCAGAAAGACTCCGACACACGGTACAGCGACCATGGTGTCATTCCCATCGACGACACACTCATCGACCACGACGGCAAACTCATCGACGATGTTGGCTGGTTCCGGGACCACGCCGAGGAACGCCACAAGATCGCCCACGACTACATGATCGCCAACTACGTCTGCCCGTCGGGCAAGCACTATCCGCCAGACTTCCGTTGCTTCCAAAAGCAAGACCAGTGCGAAGCCCGCCAGGAACCCTTTCAGAGCCACACCGAGTTGTTCCAGGAACTGGTCGATTGGGTAAACGACAAGAAAATTCCGGGCACATTCGCCATGGACAGCTATTTCACCAACGCCCCGATTCTCAACCATATTCACGAGAAAAAGACAGGCGATGACCAACCGCGTGGTTACGTCGGTTCGCTGAAGTTCAACCGCAAGTTGCAGTACAAAGGCCGCATCCTGAAGGCATCGGAACTGGCAGCGGAGATTGGCCCGGAATCTCGCAAACCGATGCAGGAGGGCGAGAAGAAGCAGTGGTATTTCACCTGCACGCTGCGGATACCGGACGTGCAGCACAAGGTGCGGATCGTGATCCTGTGGCCGAGCCAGGATGCGGCGAGTCCCAGGATCATTTTGGTGACGAATCGTGTGCGTTGGGAAGGGACGCGAGTGGCGGGAGTGTATCGACATCGTTGGACAGGCACGGAGACGTTCCATCGGGATGGGAAGCAGGAATTGGGCATGGGCGACTGTCAGCTGCGTTCACGAGAGGGCCAGTCCCGGCATATGTACCTCGTGATGCTGGCGTACAGCCGTCTGATGAGCCAATTGAAGCAGAGCCATGCGTATGAATGGGCGTACCGCAAGCTGACGACCATCGGCGAAGCCTGTCGGGCCATTGGACGCGAAACACTCCGCTCAACTCTGAACTGGGCAATTGAACGGGTGCTGGTCTATGACTGGGACAAGGATCAGGTGGCCAAGCACCTTGGACTCACACCGACAGAGGGATGACTTGGGCAGGATCGCCCAAAACCTCCAATTTGCAAAACCTCAGTTCCGAGAGCAGCACCGCCCGGAACGTACCCGCCTTGGTACCGAGTCGAGCAGCTTCTGGAACTCGCGGCGCTTGCTCGACTCGGTGCCGGTCTGGCCGTGGTCTTCGTGCCAGCGGATGACGCGGTAGCCGCTCCGCGACACCAAGCCTTCGATGTCCTTGCGCTGGCGGGCCGGGCTATCCTGCTGTTGATCGGTGCTCATGCGGATGTAGCCGTCCGCCGGCTTGCAATCATGCTTCATGTGGTCCTCCCGTGGAAGTGACCGCGAGCCGCGCTGGGCGGCTCGCGTGGGGTTGGTGGCTGTGGCATCACGCCTTCGCGGTGAACTTGCCGGGCGCGGCCTTTTCGAAGCGGGGTTCGTCCTTATGCAGGTCGCGGAGGATGCTGGCGTAAAGGGTCGCTTCGGGGGTCTTGCCGCCGGGCGAGGACCAGAGCTTCTTCTTGGCCATCGTCTCGACCATCTCCTTGCAGGTCATCGGTTCGTCCGCGTTTCGCAGCAATTGCAAGGCGGCGTCGATCTGGCTGAGCTTCTTCTTGGCGGGCGTGGTCGCCTTGGCCTTCGTCGCCTTCGCGGGCGGCGTGGCGATCTCCACCAGGATGCCGCCGCCGGCATCAAGAATCTCGGGCTTGGCCTTCGCGGCCTTCTTCTTGGCGGGCTTCATGGTCGTAGCAGCCATCGTTCGTCTCCGGAGTTGGGGTTGGTTGCCTCATCAGGCGGCGGGAACCACCCGCCGCGACCCGCGTGGGCGGGTTTCGGCTTTACGCGCGGTTGTCGAGGAAGGTCACCACCTGGGCGAGCAGGTCGTTGACGTGGGCGAGGTTGCCGACGTGCCCCCAGTGGATCGGGTGGTCGTCGTTGCCGGGGGCGGGCTGGTCCTGGAGGAGCTCGCCAATCCGTTCGAGCAGGTCCTGGGCGACCAGGTGAGCGTTCTCGTAGGCGGCTTCCGCGTTCAGGCTCGGTTTGCGTTTCGACATCGTCGTTCTCCGTTTGTAGTGTTCGCGTGTTCATCAACCCGCGTGACACACAGTTACCTCCGGCTCCGCGATGCCTCCAGTTGATTCCGACCCGATTTGCCATGATTTCCGGGGTGATATGCCGAGACGACAATCTCAAAACTACTTGAACTACGGACATGGCGGCGATCATGCCGACTTGCTAAACTTCCACTTCAACAGCCTAAAATGAGAATGCAACTGGTTCGCCCATGGCAACACCTTCCGATACATCTGATCGGTTCCGTTCCCTCTTCGAGCAGGCGACCGAGAATCCCAATCCACTCTTTTATCAGAGCCGACTCGCCCTAACCGACTCGTTCCCGATACTCTTGGATGTTCCAACCGGCCTTGGCAAAACGGCCGCGGCCGTTCTCGCGTGGGTGTGGCGTCGGAGATTTGCAGCCACCGAGATTCACCAAGCGATGCCTCGACGCCTCGTCTACTGTCTTCCGATGCGGGTGCTCGTCGAGCAGTCGTACAGCGAAACCGTGAAGTGGCTTCACCGTCTTGGCTTGCTGGCGGGGACCGCCGAGTGGACGGAATCCGGAACTGACGGGCTTCCGAGCAAAACGTCCCGACTTGAACGAACTGACAATGGCGTGAGCCGAGGCTACCGTGCCGATCCGGGATGCGACCAACTCAACGGCTGGGCATCCAAGAATGGCGACCAGGGGCAGCATCCGATTGCCGTGCATCTCCTGCTTGGAGGCGAGGAGAAATCCGATTGGGCACTCTGGCCGGAACGTGACGCGATTCTGATCGGCACGCAAGACATGCTGCTATCACGCGCGATGAACCGGGGTTACGCCGCCGGCCGAGCCCGTTGGCCGCTGGAGTTCGCCTTCCTGAACAGCGACTGTCTATGGGTCTTCGACGAAATTCAGATCATGGACACAGGGTTGGCGAGCAGCTTGCAACTCGATGCCTGGCGACGAAGCTTGAAGTTGCGGTCAGCATGGGATAAGTTCCCGGAACCGAATGACAAGCACATTTCACGCCCCAGCCATTCGCTCTGGATGAGCGCAACGATGGCCATGCATTGGCTCGAACGAGCAGTGGATTGGTCGCCGAACGCCGAGCCAGCCTGGATCAATCGTCATCAACTCAAAGACTCGGAGCGAACCGACACGTCGCTTCGAAGCGGGCAGTTGTTCCAGATCAAGAAGCCTATTGCCCAGTCACCGACCCGGGCACTTGAGAAACCGAGGACGAAGGATGGGCGAGCAGACAAGAACGACGCGGAACGCAAGCAGATGGAATACCTGAACAAACTCGCCAGTCACATCGTGGAGGCTGAAAACCATGCACAAGATGGTCTGACACTCGTTATTATCAACACCGTGGATCGGGCGAAAAAGCTATACGAGTTACTCTTCAGACAAGAAGCTCTACAAGGCGTCCCGATCAAGTTGATTCACTCGCGATTCCGGCCCCACGAACGTGAACAGTGGGAGGTGTTCCTCAGCCAGAAAGAGAAAACTCGACGAATCCTGGTTTCGACACAGGTCGTGGAGGCCGGCGTCGATCTCTCGGCCGGCGTTCTTTACACAGAACTGGCACCTTGGGCATCATTGGTGCAGAGGTTTGGCCGATGCGCCCGCTACCCGGGGGACACCGGCAAGATCATCTGGCTGGACCTCGATCTCGGGACGGACAAGCAACCAGTCGATCACTGGGCTCTGCCGTACGACCGGGCAGAGTTGATCGCTTCGCGAGAGAAGCTTGGTTCCATCATCGATGGCGGGCTGGAATCGCTAACAAAACTCAAATCGAACGTCGAGGGCGACTCCACAAGAGTTCAGGCGAAGCGATTGTTCCCCTATGAACCGCGCTTCGTTCCGCACGACAAGGATCTCTTCGACTTGTTCGACACCACGCCGGACCTCACCGGGGCCGACGTGGACATCTCGCGGTTTATCCGCGATGGCGAGGAACTCGACATTCAGGTGTTTTGGCGCGAAATGCCACACGGTAGCACGCCGCAGAAGAAGGATCGCCCGCACCGGCGCGAACTATGCCCAGTGCCGTTTCATCGCTTCCGCGAGTTGTTGCCGGTACTCCGGAAGGCCGGTCGCATTTGGCGGCGGAATTACCGGAAGGGCTGGGAACTGATCGACCAGCGAGACAGTGAGCAGGTCTATCCCGGTCAGGTCTTCCTTCTCGAGAAATCGTGCGGCGGATACACCACGGAACTCGGCTGGACAGGCGATCCGAAGAGCACCGTCGAGCCGGTTCCAGTCGAGGACATCGAGAACAAGGCCGATGCGTCAACCGACACCGACGAGTCGGAAGACCTCAGCGAACTCAGCAACTGGTTCACCATCGAAGAACACACCCGCGACGTTTGCAAGAAGCTGAACACGCTTCTGGCGGACTCGGGGCTCTCGGCATCCGAGCAGAAGGTGCTTCGGCTCGCGGCGCGGCTTCATGACTGGGGGAAGTCCCACACCGCCTTTCAGGCGAAGCTGAAACGCGACATGCTCGAAGCAGTCAGGACGAGCGATTTACAAGGGCAGCACGCCGCCAAGGCTCCCGACGGTAAGGACCGAACAACCAAGCGGGTTGATGAAACCAGGAACGCGTGGCGACGCGACAAGATTCGTCCGCAACCCAGCAATACACCCGAAGCCGACCGCGACCGACGACGCCCCGGTTTCCGTCACGAGTTGGCGAGCGCTCTGGCGATTCTGGAAGCTCTCTACCGAGCCAAGCCCGATCACACCGCGTTCGCGTGGCCCGATGGCCTCAAGAAAGCCGACTTCGGTGAGGTGCCGAACGACGTACCAGTACCCGGTTTGGCCGATGACCCGTTGATGCAGGAGCTGATCGCGCTCAGTCCCGACGAAATCGACTTGCTTGTGTACCTCGTCGCGGCCCACCACGGCAAGGTGCGGATGTCGCTACGGTGTTCGCCGGACGACGACCGCGACGATGTTCCCGATCCGCCGTGCGGCAAACGCCAGGCTCGCGGCGTTCGCGATGGCGACCCACTGTCTGAGTGCCAGTTGCCAGCCCCGGATCTGACGGCGACAAACACCACGCCGACGGTGACGCTCTCGCTCGACCCAATGGAACTCGGGTTGTCGGCGCGGTACGGCGCGTCGTGGCGAGAAAGGACTCAACTGCTTCTCGAACGCCTCGGGCCATTCCAGTTGGGCTATCTCGAAGCTCTCCTTCGGGCCGCGGACTGTCGGGCCAGCGCCGAGGAAGACAAGCGCGGAAGGGAGGGCAACTGATGGCTGGCCATGTCCTCGAACTCCGCGGCTGCACCCCGGAACCGCTTGGCAACTACCTCAAAGGTCTTGGCGTTTTCCGGCTCATCGCCGAACAAGCCGACCCCCAGGCGCGGGCGTGGTGGAAGAATGGCGTGCTGCACGTGCTTCAGCACAAGTGGCTTAATGACAAGACGGTAGTTGCAGACTTGACTGAATGGTTTTTGAAAGAGTGTCGCTACACGCCGCTGATCGCTCCCTGGCAAAAAGGGACAGGTTATCTGCCTATCGGCAAGCGCGCGGCTGGCGGTGTTGCCCTCGCGGAGCTGCTCGGCGCGACTCACCCAGGCACCGAATACTTCCGTGAACTGTTTCGCAGTTTCGCCGCAGCGCTCGATATCAACCTTGGCAATGATGCTAGCAAGTGGCCTGAGCTGATGAAGACCGCAGGCTCGGATCTGTCCGATGCCCATCTCCTGCGCATCCTTCGGAATCGAATGACCTCAGCCGTCGGCTTGAAATGGCTTGACGCAGTTGGTGTTTCGACCTCGCGGTCCAACACAGAAGATTCTCCCAAGTGGTTTCCGATCCTCGCGAGTGGCGGTGGGGAAGCGAGCGGGCAATACATCGTCAACCATCAGCAGCGGCTGAAGACCGTACTCCTGGACGACCAGGAGCAAAGCAGAAGGCAATTGGAAGCAAGCCTGTTCTCAGAGAACCGTACCGGCGCTTTGCTGAACAAGGTCTTATCTGCGATGTACTATCCCGCATTCGTCAAGAACTGGAACTCAACTCAGGATTTCCTCCCAGACGGCGAGCGATGCGTCAATCCGTGGGATTTCGTACTCCTACTCGAAGGCACTTTGATCTGGTCCCTGGCTGCGACGAAACGGAAGGGAGTGACGACGGAACGGGCGTCGTTCCCGTTCTACTGTCGAGGATCATTCGGCGGATCGGCAACTATCGGACCCAAGGAGGTCGAGGGCGCAGAAAAGTCCATCGCGAACGGCGAACTCTGGTGCCCACTTTGGGACGGCCCCAGCACACTGGCCGAGATCGAGCGAATCTTCGGCGAGGGTAGGATTCAAGTCGGCGACCGGCCCGCGACTCGCTCACTCGACTTCGCTTTGGCGACGCGCGGCCTCGGGATTGATCGGGGAATCCGAACGTTCTGCAGGTACTCGCTTCTCGAACGCAGTGGTTCAGGCCGGCAAACGACTTTACTCGCGGTGCCCAGCGGCAACTTCGTTCCTGAGAACGAACCAGACTTACTCCTCGTCGCCGAGCTAAGAACATTCGCAGTAGAGATAACGAGCAATCTCTGTGACAGCGGTCAGCAACCGCGCCGACTGCTCAACGCGAGGATCGAATTCGAGCGAGCGTGGTATGCAGTCACCACGCAACGAACCGACTCCAACGCCGCTTTGCTGGAACTCTTGCTGACTGCCGGTCGCCTGATGGCGGAACTCGGCACCAACTCCGCCAAGCCCGGCACTGTCAAACTCAAACAAGGCGAAAAGACGGTCGAGCGAGTGATCACGCCACTTCCCTCGCTTGATCCCGCTTGGCGCAAACGAGTTGCTGGTGCCGGAGACACCCACTTCCGCCTTGCACGAGCCATCGCGGACATCGCAGCGTGGGGCGAGTCGTCTGACCCGAATCGGCCCGCGGTTGACACCATCCGATCCAACCTGTTGCCGGTGCGGCGGCGCGGGCGAGCGTGGCATTGGGACGAGACCAGCCGCAGTGCTGTGTGGTCGCGTGGGGCATCGCTGAGCGCCAATCTGACCAGCGTACTCCGCCGCCGGCTCATCGACGCGCAGCGTGGGAAGGGCGATGGCTTGCCCCTCTGGTCCCTGCACGGAGCGACGTTCTCCGACCTGCTGGCGTACTGGTGTGAGGAGATCGACGAGGGGCGACTTGCCGAACTGATCCACGGGCTGGCGCTGATCGACTCCGGGCGCTGGGATCAGGATCGCATCGACGGCGCACAATCCGGCGAGGAGACCCCGGACCTCAGAACGTCTGCCGTCTGGTTTCTTGAAGACGAGCCGCGAATTACGCTCGACCTCCCCCGCTGGCTGACACCTGAAGAACTCGGTGCGGCTTGCGCGCTCCCGCGTGTCTACCACTTGCTGAAACTTTGCTTCGTCGGCGGACGACTCCCGCGACGGCCGATCGAAGGGGAAGTCGCGCGAAGAACCGGCGACGAGGCGTTCCCGCCAGACTGCTTGGGCGTGCTGTCATTGCTGGAGGCCGAGCGGTTGGCCGATGCGGTTCAACTGGCCGCTCGCCGGCTGCGAGCGAAGGGATACCCGGCCATCCTCCGCGATGCCGACATCGCATCCCTGCCCATGCGACTCGATTGTCGGCATCTTGCTTCGATGCTGCTGATTCCCGTTCAGCATCCCGGTGTCTGCGCCGCACTCGCGATCAAACCCGAACCCACTACATAACTGGAGATCAACCCATGCCAATCGATTTCACTCCGCTCGATACCGCCTCCCGGTTGCTCATCGAAGCCGAGCTCAAGGTCGCCACCGGCGGCGGTGGCCGGTTCCAACCCACAGGCTTTCCGGACCTCGGTCCGGCGTTGTTTCGCGGCGCGGACGGAGCCAACTGGCTGCTTGTGGAATCGCCACAGTCAATGGCGAACCGGCTTGAACGCGTGTGCTGGGTCGACGGTGATGGCGAAACTGATCGCGTGGGAACTTACAACGATGCCTGCAAGGGCATCCCCTACGTCCTCGCGACCGACACGGATAACAAGCCACTGACCGCCAGCACGCTAGAGGCCCATCGTCTCGCGTCCCCGTACATCTGGGACACGCAGCCATTTCAGGACCCCGAAGACGCATCCAAACAACTCACACTGCCTGACTACCTGAAGAAGTTGTTCAGTCTCGCGGACAATCGTCTCGTTCCGTGGAAGAAGGTGGCGGCGGGGCTGATCAAAGTCGATCCCGCCTGCCTCCTTCACGGTGTCTGGTTCAACGAGGCGTCGTTCGCGGGCGGGAAGGTTCGATTGACTCGGTGCCTTTCCGGGTACATCGAGGCACGCGATCCATCGAGCGCAAACTTCGGATTCCAGAAGCGGGACGGGGTTTCCGACCGAACGGACAAGGAGGCAGGTCAATCCGCCGCCGAGGGGTACGGGTCAGTGATTGGTCCGAAGCAGCATTTCACCTCGGCTGAGGTGAAGGCATACTTCCAAATCGACCTCGAACGTCTCCGCTCCTACGGGTTGCCCAAGGAGCACGTTCAGGCGCTGGTCGCGTGGGCGATCTACAAGATCCGACGTGTACTGGTCGCCAGCCGCGACGGTGTCGCCGACCTCCGCACCGAGTGCAAGTTCGAAGTTAAGCGACGGAAGAAGAACCCAGATGACACCAACAAGAACCCAGAGATGGAGGAGGCACTCGACTGTTGGGCGATTGATCAAGAGACTGGTGAACGAAAGCCGTTCAAACTGCCCACCATCGACAGCAGTTTGAAGACGGCACTCGGGCCCCTCAAAGTGCAGTCCCAACCGCTCTCGGTTCGCTGGATACCGAACGTCGAAGGCAAGACAGAACTTCCTGAAGACGTTAAGGACGAAGTCATCAAGCGGGAGGGCCTACAAGCGAAGACCAAGATCGATACGCAGCAGCCCAAGAAAGGCAAAAAAGCGAAGAACCAAGAAAACGCCAAGCCGAAGCGGTTCTTCATCATCATGGGTGAGTGGTCGATGGCGGATAAACAGAGTCTTCGCGTCCAGAACCCCGATGATCCCGCCAGGAGCATCGTTGAGAAAGCAATCAAAGATCACGAAACCAAGTGGGAAGCAAAAGCACAAAGCCGCAAGGCTGAGAAAGCTGATGGCGACGACGGCGAGGTTGACAACGACGATACGGAGGGTGGAAACTGATGCCGATCTCCATCTCCATTCGGTTCCTCACCGGTCGGGCACACCTACACCCGTGGCAGACGCACCACAGCGAGGGACGCGTCGAATGGCCACCTTCCTCGTGGCGGCTCTTGCGCGCGCTCGTCGCCGTCGCTGGTCGCGGTCTGACGACACTCCCACTGCCGGATGAAGGACCGCCGTCGAAGCCGGACTCTGTGGTATCCGTTCCGGGAATGATGAAACCGAAGGAACGCGGAGTTCCGCCAGAGGCAAAGAAGAAACTCTCGTTCTCCAAGGCCAAACAAACGCTGAGGCTGAACGAGCCGCTTACCGATCCCGAATTCGACGCATGGAAAGCTGCAAATCCCGATGAGTCGTTTGCGAGTGCGTTGGAGCAGTTGCGAACGCTGATTACTACGGAACCCGCACAAGCTCTAGCGGATGCTGAAGGCGATGAGATACCGCTTTCGCGTCTTGCCCACATGCTTGCAGCGTTGTCCGGCACGCCGGCCATCTGGCTTCCGAAGACTTCTGGTGGTCACACGCGGCAGTATTTCCCGATTCACAAGTCCGGCATGGTCGTCAACTCCGGCTCGGCAGTTTTCGACACCTTCGCCACAGTACGCAAGGATCAGCCACTCGTGTTTCACTGGCCTGGAGTGAATCTCGACCAGCAACAATTGATTGACCTCAAATTGATCCTCGGTCGGATGACCTACTTCGGGCGGGCCGAGTCGTGGTGCCGAGCCGACGCGATTGCTGAGGACATCACGAAAGTCCCAGACGTGGCGACTGATGGGGCAGGACAAACTCACTGGCGCTGCGTCTGCATCGAGGACGCTGGCAAGCCGGAAGGTAAGGAGTATCGAGATTACACCCTCGAACGCCGGCTCGCGCCGTGCAAGGACGTGAAAGCAGAAATCACAGTTCTATTCCCCCGCACGAAGCCCATCGCCACTGGGTTACGACCTGCAGAAGATGCCTTTGGGCAACTTCTCATGGCGGAAACTGCAGAACTATCGCTTCTTCGATGTTTACTCCGCGAGTCAGGCCAGGACATCAAGGACGGTCTGGAACGGCCGATCGGCACGCGGTGGGTTCACTATGCCGTTCCTCGTCAGATTTACAACGTGCCGCGCCCCGTCCCTCAGCAAAGGAGGCGCGATCCCGAAGCGGTCGATCTCGTGGTGTATGCACTGAATACGTCAACTGTCCACCGGCCTGTCCTGCCTGCTCTGACCGACACACTCCTCGTTGCCGACCGCTTTCGTTCCGCGACGATTGCTCTTTGCCGGTTGCCGAGCCGCTCGCTGAGCGGGCACGAGGCCGACGACGCTCCGTGTCTTGACCACGACCACGCATTTTGGTGGCCGATGGATGATGACAATGACGGGTTCATCGACCACGTCTACGTTCTGGCACGCGGCGGCTTCCAGCCGAACGAGGTCGATGCACTCCGTCGATTGAATCGGCTTCGTCAGCGTGGCGGACGACCCGACCTTCTCGTTACCCCGGTCTTTGCCGGGCGGGCGACAGACTACAATCCGTGGCAAGGTACGACGACGACTTTCGTATCCGCCACGCCCTACTTCTGTCCGTTGCACCTGTCGCATGGTCGAACGGGTAGTGGCCGCATTCGGTCGGTCAGTCCTGTGATTCGTGATTCCTTGCGTCGCCAGGGGATCATTAGCGACGCGAACGAAGTCGAAATCACCGAACTGGTGTTCGACTACGATCCGGGCACACTACCCGCCTCCTACATTGTCAACGCGTCCGGGACTGCTGCAGTTCCGCCACGGCAATACTTCCCGGTCGTTGAGCCGCCCGTGGATCCCGCACAATTTCCTCGACCGTACGCAGTGGATTCGCCGGCGTATCCCAGAGTTTGCTCCAAAGACCCGGATCAACAGCATACGTTCGGGCTGTCGGTCGGTTTGTTCGTGAACGATGAGACTCGATTTATTCGGTCGCTTGCTTTCTGCAGGAATCGTCGTGGCCGGGAAGTTCGTGGCTACGGCCGGATGCTGGCAATCCGTTTCCCGAAACCAAGGACACGCCAGCCCTTTGCTATTGGAAGCCAATGCCATTTTGGGCTTGGTATATTCACGGCCGTGGACGATAAAAATGATCGGCCGATCATTGCAAGTGGTAAATGAGTGGCACTGAGTCGCCAGAGCAGGTGAACTTAGCGACCCGTGTTGGGTTCGAGTTGTCAAAGATCACTGGCCGGGCGGCTTCACCGCCCCGCTGGGCGAGGCGAACACTGGTTACGGCAACTGCGTTTCGAGCCGGGTCGTCGCTTGCAGTTTCTCCGCAACATCGATGCGTTTCGCGATCGCCGCGAGTTCCTTCTCCATCTCCACGATCTGCTTCGAGCGGTGCTCGGCACGGTCGAGGCGGTCTTGCCGGTGATCACGGGACGTATACCGTTCCGCCTCATCTCGCAGGGCAGCCACGATCCGCTTCTGCTCCGCAATCTTCACTTCCAGTTATGCCCGCTCCTTGTGGGCCTCGGTGAACTCGCGATCCGCTTGCTTCACGCGCTCGATCAGTTCCTCGTAGCCCGAATATTTCACCACGGAGTCGGGAATAATCAATCCATTGAAAGAATAACGGCAAATCGCCTGCGTTACACCGACAATCACCCCGCCAGCCAAAACGCCCCCTTACCCCCGGAATCCGGAAGCGGCGGATTTCGGACTTGAACCATCCTTACCCCGAATTCACCACAGGACGGGCACGTCCCAAAATTGCCGCCGCGTGCGCAAACAGACCTGCCCACGGATACCCGCTCGACAAACGGACCACTACCCGACGCACACTCGTCACCACTAGTCCGCCAACCCGAAATAGTCGCAAACGCAGCGTCGATACCTGGGCATGGGACAACTCCGTCCCAACCAGAGCCGTTCGCCGAATATGGTCAACCAGGACATAAGACACGGCCGCCAGCAAGACCCGAAACTGGTTCGCCACATATCGGTGACAACTGGTCCTGTCGGCAAAAAGTCCCAACTGCTGCTCCTTGATCCGATTCTCCATCTCGCCCCGCTGACAGTACACGTCCTCATACAGGGTCCGGGCATCGCCAGCCAGGTTGGTGACCACGAATCGGGGGTTAGCCTTGCCCCCACGGGGACCGGACAAATGCTCGGCCTTGACGATCACACGTCGCGGCCGATCCCAGGTTCCGGCCGCGTAGGACAATGTCCCAAATACCCGATGCGTCTGCCCGTCCTGGGCGTAAGCCGTCGCCACCTGGGACTGATACTCGGCCGCGGCACGTTCGAGTACCGGGTTCCGCGCCAGCCCGAAAATATAGCGAATATCGTTGTGATCACACCAGCGCAGGAGCCGCCAGCGGGCAAATCCGCGGTAACCGTTCACAGGGTGAAACGCTAAAAATCAAGGGATTTTCGAGTGTCGAATGTCCAAAACGGGGTGAAAAGCGACCAATTTTGGACGTTCGATACTCAAAAACGCCTAGAAAACGTCACATTCACCCCGTGAACGGTTACAATCCGCTGTCTCCTCGAATGGTGATTCGGACATTGGGCCAGGCCGCCCGAATTCGGTTCACCAGGAGCTTGAGGACGGCGGCTGTGTGGTGGTCACCGCTGATGTCAGAGGGTCGGAGGTAGGCGACCAAAAGTTGAGACTCGCAGAACACATACAGGGGCAGAAAACAGTATGCGTCGTAGTAGCCGTGGAAAAATCGTCGTTCCTGGTGCCCGTGGACGGGGTCGTCGGTCGCATCGAAATCGAGGGTGATTTGGGACGGTGGCACGGGATAGGAGGATAGAAACTGGTCCACCAGGATGGCGGCCATCCGGACCAGGGTCTGGCGGTCCATTCGATTTTCCATCCGACATAAAGTGGGGGCAGACCCAAGTCCCAAATCAGGGTCGCGTTCGCATCCCGGGTGATCGGTTACGACCTGCCACAGGGCATCCGATCGGAGGACATTTTGGTCATTGAGGTCTTCGTATCCGCAGGGGATTCCCAGGACACGTTGGGCCAGCAGGGTGCGTTGGGGGTGGATGATTCGTTTGGGACATCGCGGGTCCGGGATTGCGTCATCAAGGGCATCGAGGAGTCTGATTTGTCGATCGGCTTCGCGGAGGAGCAGGAGTCCGGCATCGGAGGTGATGGTA
>JAIXLE010000068.1 GCA_026931725.1 Bacteroidales bacterium | reverse complement strand
GCAGGGCGGTAGTTTTGCCTTCGCTGGTCGATCCGGCGAAGTCGATCATGAAGTCGAACGCCCCGAGGATCTGGAGCATCGGCGGGACGAAGGCCCCGTACAACCCGATCAGAGCCCGAGGGTGATCCGCCAGCGGCTTGACCGCCTTGAGCCAGCCCTCGAAGGTGCCTCCCCGCCGGAAGCCGCCGGCCAGCTGCTCCTCGCCCGCGTCGAGCCCCCGGAAGCGGATGGGAGGGGCGGATTGCTCCGACTTACCGTCGAAGTGAATCCCATCGGCGGTGACGAGGTTGTGCCCCCAGAGGAAGCCGTCCTTGCCATTATTCCCCTGCCAGCCCATGCGACCGGACACCCGCACGCACGGCAGGGCGTCGAGGTTGGCCGACTCGTAGTCGTCGAGGTACTGCACCAGCGTCCGGGCGTTGATGCTGTTCACCGGCAGGCCGGACTCGGCCAGCATCAGGATCGCACGCTGGTCGGCCACCTCGCGCCGGTTCACGATCCGCTTGTACCAGCGATCGTTCCGTTTCCAGGCCAAGGCGAACAGTTCCGCCCCACGCTGGGCGTCCGCCCCGCGTTCCGCGATCACGACGGGGGCGCAGATGCTCGGTGCCGGCTCCCCGCTCCGCTCGACGGCCCGGTCCGTCAGGAGCCAGCCGGACGGCACGACGACCTTGTCGCTCACCGGCGCGTCGGGCACGGCCATGAGCACCGTGGTCGTTTTCGTGCTCGCCGACTGCCCTGCTCGTTGCAACTGGGAGAGGATCTCCCTGGCCTCGGCGAGCAGGGAAGCGTTCTTGACGCCCGTCACCTTCATCGCCCGCATCCGCTCGCGGACGCGGTTGCAGGCGATGTCCAGGGCGTCCGGGTAGCAGAGGACGGCGGCTTCCAGCGCCGCCAGCTTCCAGTTCCGCATCGGCTCGGTCTTCTCGGTCTTCACGGGCAGAGCGAGCACGGCGTCGAACAGGTGGTCGTGGCAGTTCCCCGTTACGGTGAAAGTGCAGTTCTTCAACCCGGCCAGGAAGTCCAGCGCCAACCAACGCTCGGCGTCAGGGAGCGCGAGCAGCTGCTTGAGGTTGCACGCCGTGCTAGTCGCGGTGTCACACCGCTGCCGCAGCGCGTCTGCGAACTTGTCCTTGGCGAGCCGCGCCGGGGTCACCTTCTCCTTCGTCTCCCCGATCGTGAACGTCAGCCGGGGAGCGTCATCGGCAGCGTCCTGTCCGTTGGATTGGGATGACTTGCCTGCCTGTTTGGCCTTCTGTACACTGTCCTTCATGGGATTGGTCTCCGTCAGTCCCTGTTGAATCCTCGGCCTCGCCGGCTCGTACCCGGCGAGGCCGCTTCCTTCTCCTCGATCAACTCACGACGCGGTCAGCCGCCTCGCACGGCGGCGAGACAGGCGTGACACTTCAATCACTTTTGGTCGATCTCCTTTTGGTCACCGTGGCCGGCGGATGGCCGTTACTTTGGCCGTCCTGTTTCTGAACGAGGTCGCTGATGAGCTGACCGGCACGGCGCAAGACCCCGGCGTGCCGGCCCAGGTGGGCGGGTCGGACCTGATCGACCCGGTCGGAGAGATCCTCCAGCCCGCGCCCCAAGGCTTTCACGAAGCTGTTCAGGGCGTCCGCCACCTTGACGTGGCCCTTACGCCGAGGCGGCAGGTGCGTCAGGATCACCGACTTGGCGTCCTGGCCGCTGCGGATGCGTTCCGCGATCTCCTCCTGATCGCGCGAGCCCAGGTCGGCCACCTTCTCGGCCAGGACGAGCGAGACCTCACCCCGCCGGAAGGCGTTCTGCACCTCGACCGGGGTGTCGAGCAGCCGGAAGTAGCGGATGAAGTTGCGGCCCGACATACCGATGATCTTGCCGATCCGGTCGCGGAGTTCCCCCTGTTGGGTGCTGGTCAGTCGTCTCCTGGTCGCCCGTTTCTCATGCAGGAACAGGCGCTTGGCGATGCGTGCCTGGGTCAATTTGTCGAGTTGCCGGCGGTTCTGGTTGGCCTCCAGCAGGCAGCGCTCGACCTCGGCGGCATCAGCGTCTCGGAGGTCGTAGCGGACGACCACTTCGGCCTCGGTCATGCCGAGCCGTTCCAGGGCCATCTTCCGCGAGTGGCCGCTGATGATCGTGTTCGCGGCCAAACCGGCGCGGTTGCCCGCCGGCATGACATCGATCCGATCGCGCAGCCCGATACGGCGGATGTTGTCGGCCAGTGCCGCGACCCCCTCGGGCGTCGGCGGGTCGAAGAAGGCTTCCTGGCTCGGGTGCGGCAGCAGTTCGCCGAGCCGCCTCGTTTCCACGGCGGCTCGGTCGTGTCGCTTCGGCTTCATGTCTTGCTCCCCCGTTGTTTCCTGATGATCCGCCGCAGGCCGCGCTCGACCCCGAAGTAGAAGGCGTCGGGGTTGGAGAACAGCAGGAAGCGGGCGTCCGCGTGGTAGGTGCTCAGCCTGGGCACGTCGATCTCGTTGTCCTCCCAGACCCGGTCCACCGAACTGACGTGGTGGGGGAACTCCTCGGGGAACTCCCCGGCCAGCCGCAGGACGTTGTCGAACTCGGCCAGCCAGAACGGCGCGAGCGTCCGCTCCATCCGCCGGATCTCGGGGGCGAGGTAGGCGAAGCGGAGCGACCACGACCAGCCCTCGTCGGAGTCCGTCTCGGCGACGTAGCGCCTGCCGTCCCAGCGGACGGTGCCGACCGCCGCCAGCAGGTGGGGGCAGGGGCCGTTGTCGTCGGGGTCGTCGGAGAACCGGATCAGCCTGCTGGCGACCAGCCGGTCGTTGTCCAGGTAGATCGACTCGCGGTGTTCCTGCCGCACCGTGCCGCACTCGTAGGTGTCGAGCCGGCCCCCGGTGGGTGCGGTGCAGTAGGGGCAGCGGTACAGTTTGCGGAGCAGAAGCTGGTGCATCGGAAACCCTCCTCAAGCGACCGGGGTCGTGGAGGGTGAGGCGGCATCGCCGCGCAGCTCCGGGCGGGCGGCGAGGGCTTCCTCGATGCGCCGGACGTCGTCCTCGGTGAAGAGCCGCCGGCCCGGCACCTGGAAGGTGGGGGCGGGCAGGTCACCGCGTTCGATCAGGTACAGAAGCCGCCAGCGCTCCAGACGGACTCGGTCCGCAACTGGGCCGCTGGTCAACAGGGTGCCCGGACGGTTCATGTCGTTCCTCCCTCGGGTTGATCGAGGCGCTGTTCTTGGCCTCAAACAATCCCACAGGGAAAACCGACAGTCGTCTTTGCAATGTGCTTAAAATAAAGAACTTGCAGCGATCGAGGTGTTTGTGGCTACGGCTGGAGCCCGGTAAACAGGGAGCGGCCAAGCCTGTCGCTCATCAGCACGCCCCCTCGTTGAGTCTGACTCGGTAGGTCGTAGCCAGCCCGCAGCTCGGGGCGAGACACTCGGCTTCGACGAGAAGGCTTTCACCATTGATGACATACGCCTGTCTCGCCCCGTTCTCGCCCCTGCTGTCGAGCAGAGTCAAGGAGCCTCCGCACCGACAACAGCATGGGTGAGAGGGCGAAAGCTCGGGGTACGCCTCCTCGCCCCCGTCGTAGCCGGGGGTGGCTTCATCGACGCGGACTCGCTGGTGCAGGGGCGAACCGTCATTCCCCTCCAGCGTCTCGATGTCCGTGGTTTGCGGGTTGTGATCGGCGTAGCCCCGCTGGTGCCTCTTCCTGTCCTTGTTGCTCCGGTCCCACTTGCGGCGGTCCTCGGCGACGACCCCGTAGATGTTCAATAGCTCCGTCATCCGGTCGAACTGCTCACCTGCACCGCAGAGCAGCCAGTCCTCGATCAGAGGTTCGACGATCCACCGCAGCGCACCGGGCGCGAAGAACGACAGCGGCAAGCCGCCGGCATAGGCCACCGGCGCGTGGAGGTTGCGGAAGAGTTGCTTCTCTTCCGGTGATGGCAGGATCAGTTCCGAGTCCGTGAAGTCCATCCACATCAGCAACGCCGCCACCCCGTAGCACCGCGACATCGCTTCGTGAGCCGTCCATAGCAAGCGACGGTAGAACCGCCGTGCCTTGTCCCGCTCGGCTTCGCCGTTGCCGCTCGACGCAGGAAGCAGGCGGACGAGTCCTTTCTCCCGTTCCTGCCGGAGCCAAGCCGGGAATCGGTCCTTCTTCTGGAAGAACGCCCTGAGCAGCCGCAAGGTGAAGTGCCGGAAGTCTTCAATGTTCTGCTGGATGAACGCCGAGTCAGCTTCGACGTTGAGGCCGTTGATGATCGCTTGCGCGACACCTTGGGTGATGGCGCTGAAGCTGGGCGGTCCCGACGACGTCGGGCGGCGAAGGGTGCCCTCTACCAGCAGGTGATCCAACGGGGTGCGCATCGGTGACTCGGACAGCGACAGCTCCAGGGTAGGCTGTACCGAGGGCGCTACCCGATCCCGCCGAGACGAGACCGTCTTCGTGACGTGGTCGATGAACTGTCTGCTCGACCGGAGTTGCTCTCGCTGCGCGTCCTCCAAGCTCACGCCCGGCACCAGCGTGTCGTCCGGTTCGTTCTTCTTGTCGAAGAACTCCTCGCCACGGTCGAGCCGGCGAGTGACCAGGGCGCGCCCCTCGCGGCGGCTCTCGAAGATGGCCAGTAGAAACGCAAGGTTGTCCCTGGTCGGCATCTCCTTGCCTTCGTACCCCGCTTCCGCCTGGGGCGCGGCATCGAACCACTGGCGGAAGGCCACCTCCCACTGGGCGAGAAGTTTTAACCCCAGCTGGCACATTCGATTCGCGTGATCGAAGGCCGGCTCCCCCTGCTTCCATGCTTCAAGCACGTCAACGCTGTGAAAACGGCGCGGTGTGCCGTCGTTGGGGCACTCGAACCGAAACAAGTACCCCCCGAGCGACTTGGGGGCTCGCCAGACGTATCGCTCCGCTGGGATGGTCGGGTCCAGAATGAACCCTCCGCTTCCTCGATGCTCCCAGTTGCCGACCATGAGTCCCCCCGTCGCCGGGCGCTCCCGCATCGCAAGAGCTTGCCGCTGAGCAATTTGTGGCGTCGATTGTCGGTTGTCCAGGCGTACCCAGGCTGTCGATGATCGACAACGGCATTCTAGCCGAAGCAGGGCGTTCTTGCACGTCGCCGACAGCCCCGAGACGCGATCTCGGGGACAGCCGTGGGGCGGAAGCGACAACTTCGGGTGACGGTCAAACGGGTGCCGGCGGGGAGCCTCCAGCCCAACCCGCTGGACGAGTACGCAGGGGAGAGCCGGGAGCAGCGCCGGGAAGGCATGGTGGCGTCAGTCGCCCGTGGGCTGGCCAACATCCTGATCCGGCAGGCCAACGAGCGACCGGCGACCGGCGAGCAGGACGGTTCAGACGGTGACCGATCCAGCCTGCCAAGCTCCTAACCGGCCAGCCGCCGGGGTAGACTGATCGGGCTCGTCGGGTCGGCCAGCGGAACGGGCCGCGTCGTCGCCGACCGGCGGACGAGATATCACCAGCATGGGAAGGAGGGGTTATGCCCCAACGGAAGTGCGGCCTGTACGGGCGGGTCTCGACCGTCCGGCAGGCGCTGATCCAAGACGGCGGGCTCGACACCCAGTTCGACCTGATGACCCGCTACGTCCAGTTCGAGTCGTCCAAGGGCGACGGCGAGTGGCTCGTCCACGACCGCTACCGCGAGGAGGCGTTCTCCGGCAAGAACCTGGAGCGGCCCGAGTTCCGCCGCATGGTCAAGGACATCGAGGCCGGGCTGGTCAACACCGTCATCGTGCAGAAGATCGACCGCATCACCCGCTCGCTGCGCGACTTCTTCACGCTCTGGGAGTTCTTCGAGCGGCACGGCGTCCACTTCATCAGCCTGCACGAAAAGTTCGACACGACGACCGCCGTGGGCCGGGCGATGCTCAAGCTGATCCTCGTCTTCGCCGAGCTGGAGCGGGAGCAGACTGGCGAGCGGACCCGCGCCACGATGGAGCACCGGGCGCGGCAGGGGCTGTGGAACGGCGGGCGCGTGCTGGGCTACCTCCCCGACCCGCAGCGCAAGGGCCACCTGCTCGTCAACGCCGAGGAGGCCCGCATCGTCCGCGACCACTGCTTCCGCAAGATGGTCGAACTCGGCTCGGCGGGCAAGGTGGTCAAGCACCTGACGAGCATGGGCATCCGCGAGCCGGTCTACGAGAGCCGGCGGGGCAACCGCCACGGCGGCGGCTACTTCACCAAGCCGAAGGTGATCCGCCTGCTGTCCAACCCGGTCTACCTCGGCAAGGTCGAGTACAAGGGCGAGGTCCACGACGCCGACCACGACCCCGTCGTCGATCAGGGGCTGTTCGACGAGGTCCAGCGGCTGCTGGGTCGCAACCGCGTCAAGCGGGGCAACTACCGCGATCAGAAGGCCCACGTCTTCCTGCTCCAGGGCCGCATCCGCTGCGGGCGGTGCGGCTCGTTCATGACGCCGAAGACGTCCATCGGGCGCGGCGGCAAGAAGCACTTCTACTACCAGTGCACCCGGAACAACCACACCTCCGGCGAGGCGTGTGACGCGAAGTACGTCCCCGCCGAGGCGGCGGAAGAGGTCGTCCTGGGCGAGTTGCGCAAGTGGTCCATGACCGAAGAGGAGATCCTGCGGGCCGTGCGCGAGGCGAACGCCCAGAAGGACGCCAACCTCGACGGCCTGCGGGCCGAGGAGCGGGCGTTGCGCAGCCGCATCGCCGACGTGCAGGACAAGATCCAGGCGATCGTCCGGGCGGTGGAGGCCGGCGGGGCGTTCCGCAGCCTGTCGGAGCGGCTGACCGAACTGGAGGGGGATAAGGCGTCGATGGAGGAGGAGCTGCGAGGCGTCCGCGCCGAGCTGGCCGAACTGCGGGACCAGACGCTGTCGGGCGAGCAGATGCTGGCCACCTACCGCGACTTCCCGGCCATCCTCGACCGGCTGCGGGAGGAGGGGGAGTGGCACGTCCTCAAGACGCTGATCGGGAGGTACGTTCAGGTGCTGGACTGGCACCAGGACGAGGCCGACCCGAGCCAGGGGACGGTCGAGATCGCGGTGTTCGAGGAGCCGCAAGGATTTGTGGCGGAAACGACACACCCTGACGGCCCGCTGGTTAACAGCGGTGCGTCAGGGTGTAACAGTCAGCTCCCCGAGTTGGACTCGAACCAACAACCGTCCGATTAACAGTCGGATGCTCTACCATTGAGCTATCGGGGATCGAACTACACCGTCTTTGTATCACCCATTTCGATATTTGCAACAGCAACTCCCGATGACTCGTCGATTTTTCCTGCTGTGCCATTCGATGCCGTACACCTCTTAGCTTGGATACTTCAACAGTAGAGGCAGAATTGCCAAGCCGCGGCCGGAATGGGGCCGATGCGATCGCGGTCCACCCCAACGCCATCTATTTGTCGCCCCCACGCGAGAAGGCTACGGGCACCACGCTCGGGTTGCCTTTATACTGCCTATCGCCAATAGGGATGCATTATCAAACTCTTGAAACTGGATCATCATTAGTTCCTGGAAACGATCTTCATGCGTCGTCAGCACCCGATTCCAGACCTTCGGGATCGCGGCCTAGATAGGGGTAGATCCCGCGCGATCCGGCCGCAATCACAATCAGATGCGATCCTGGCTCACCTTCGGATCGGAAACGACACGGAATCGGTGCGGGCGGTCTGCAAATAGGCTGCGATCTTCGCCACCACGTCGGGGTGCTTTTCGGCCAGATTCTGCTTCTCGGCGGGGTCGTTCACCACATGAAACAGGCGGAGCGGTGCGTTGGGGGCTTGGCGAATTGCCTTCCAGTCTCCGTATCGGACGGCTTGCCGGAAACCGCCTTCGTGAAACTCCCAATACAGGAATTCGTGCTGCTTCTGCTCTCCCCGGCCAGTAAGAGTCGGGGCGAACGAGATTCCGTCCAGTCCCGCAGGCGTGGCAACACCGGCCAAGTCCGCGACCGTGGGCAAAAAGTCCCAAAACGCCCAGATGTGATCGCTGACAGTACCCGGTTGCGTGACTCCTTTCCAACGCATAATTCCTGGGACACGGATGCCGCCATCGGTGAGCGCCCGTTTAATTCCGGTGAACGGACCGCTGCTCTGGAAGAACGCCGGGTTGTTGCCGCCTTCCCGGTGCGGGCCATTATCACTGGCAAAGATCACTAGAGTGTTGTTCGCCACGCCGAGGGCATCGAGTTTGGCTAACAACTTGCCAATGTCGGCATCCATGCGGGTAATCATGGCGGCCTTGTCCTTCTCGGGTTGTGGCCAAGTCTCCTGAGTGTACGGCGCATCCGAAGGCACTTCATTCCCACTTTTCGTGACGCGGGTTTTCTCGTTGTTGGCGTGCGGAACCGTGGTAGCGTAATAGAGGAAGAACGCTTTGTGCCGAGCCAGCGTAATGCCTCTTCTCGGCACAGATCCGGGACGTAAGCCACCGGCTTCGCGGCAACACCTTCTCGTTCGGATTGCGGGTTCGGCAGGGAAACTTTTTCCGTGTTCCGCCAGAGGAAATCCGGGTAGTAATTGTGGGCGTGAGTCTGATTGAGGTAGCCGTAGAAATAGTCGAACCCTTGCCGAGTCGGAATGCCTGTGGAACCCGCCTCACCGAGTCCCCATTTCCCAATGAGAGCAGTAGCGTAACCAGCTTTTTTCAGCAGTTTGGCGACACAGGGGTCATCGGGCGTGAGCGGGACGTTGGCCCGTGGAGAACCACCACCGCCGTTCCCGCGTGTTCGGCAATGCCCGGTGTGCAATCCGGTCATCAACGTACACCGTGAGGGGGCACACACGGTACTGCCCGCGTAGCACTGGGTAAACCGAATTCCCTCGGCCGCGAGCCGATCCAGGTGCGGTGTCCGAATCTTCTTCTGTCCGTAACAACCGATGTCACCGTATCCGAGATCATCCGCCAGGATGAAAACGATATTCGGTTTTGGCGCGGGATCCGCTGCCGGAGCCGAGCCGATCATCAGCAGGGGGAAGATGCTGAGTAAAGAGAAACGCATCCACCGTTGACTATGGGCGAGCATGAGTCCATGACTCCAGCCTGGAAAGATCGTGATGCTAGCATTGTCCAGGGAAGTCGGTCTGAGTCAAAACATTTCGCTCCCTTCATCTGATCCTGTCCGTTAGACTATAAACTCACAACACATACGGGCTGACATGGCCTCCTGCACCGGGAGTTGTTCTTCTATGGATCGTGTACTGTCCGCGGTATGGCTGATGATGGCCATGAGCGCTGGTATCGCAACAGCGCAAGTTCCACCACCAGCGGAGTTCGTGGATCCGCAATCCCGGACGCTGTCCGCGCCGTTCCCCACGCGGCTGGTCGATCAGGGGACTTTTGATCCGCGGTTGAAAGGGTTGCTCGCCCCGGAAGGGATCAAGACCGAGATCGTCGCGGATGCGCCCACCGTTATCAATCCCGTGGCCATGACCTTCGCGCCGGATGGCACCTTGTTCGTCGCGGAATGGCGGGCCGACCCGGTACACAATGCCTGGTTCGAGTTCGCCGAAACCTTCCGCTATCGGGACGGCACCACGCGGAAAGTCGCCACGATGAAAAAGTTCACCTTCGATCCGATCAAGGTACTCAAACGGAACCCGAAAACAGGTATCTACGATTCCTTTGAGCCGATCATCGTGGAGGAATTGCCATCGACACTGTTGTACCATGATGGCTGGTTGTACACGGCCAGCCGGGGTTCAGTTCGCCGTTATCGGCAATCGCGTCCGGGTGGCAAATGGGATGTGCGGGAAACGATTGCGCAGGGGTTTTGCGGCTTCCACCATCATCAAGTGTCCGGTTTGACGATTGGGAATGATGGTTTGCTCTACATCACCAGCGGGGACGATGACAACTATGCTGAAGGGAGCGATGGCAGCCGGGCGACGGCCTTGCGTACCGGGGCCGTGTTCCGTTGTCGTCTCGATGGCTCGCACCTGGAGTTATACTCGCTCGGCTACCGCAATCCGTACCGGGATTTGGCCCATGACGACAAGTTTAACTGGTTCCATGCGGATAACGATAACGAGGATGGCAGCAAGTTCACCGGCTGTCGGCTCGTGCATGTAGCCGAGGGGGTCGATTATGGCTGGCGGTTACGCACCGGAGCCCGCTGCTGTCGACCCGACAATACCCGTGGCGCGGTTGCGGGTGAGCTTCCCGGCAAGCTGCCGCCGATGCTCAAGACCGGACGCGGTTCCCCTGCCGGACTGCTGATCTACAACGATACCGCCTTCCCCGAACGATTCCGCAATCTGCTGTACTACCCCGATGTGTTCCGCAAGCTGACACGGGCCTATCAGGTCGAGGAGCATGGTTCCTCTTTTCGGACGATTCACGAATTCGAGTTCCTCAAAAGCGAAGACCCTCTATTCCGACCCTGTCAGATGGTCACGGGACCGGATGGCGCCATGTACGTCTGCGATTGGCGGACGGACTCCGGCGGCGCGGGAAAACTCTGGGGAGATGGCGTTCACGGCCGCATCTATCGCCTCACTTGGGCCGGTGATGCGACCGATCCGGCGATCCACCCGCGACCAATGGATTCTTGGGCCAAGTTGCTCAAACTGAGCGATGCAGAACTTGTGGATGCCCTCGGTTCCCCGGAAATGTCCTTCCGGTTGTTGGCACGCAATGAACTGATCCGGCGCGGGCCACAGACCCGCGATCTCGTGCTGGCTCGCTTTGCCGCGGACACGATCAGCGATCACGCCCGCTTCGTCGGTATGGGGGTCATGCAAGTGGCATGGAACCCAGCCGTCGCGGATCTGTTCCGCACGCTGCTGCAAGACCCTTCCCCTGATATTCGGCGACTGGCGGCGGATGGCCTGGGGTTGCACACCCAAAAACCTGCCACCGCCGTACAAGAAGCGCTCCTCAAAGCGTTGGGCGACGAACACCCCGCCGTGCGACGCAGCGCGGCTCTGGCCATCGCTCGGATTGGCAGCGAAGGTGCAGCCGATCTGCTCATCAGCGCCTGGCGTGGTAACGACCTCCTCGACCCGTTCCTGACCGATGCATACCTGCGGGGGTTGGAACAACTCGGCAAAACCGGAATGGATGCACTCATTACCCTGGCTCAGTCCGGCGACAAGGTCGAAATCGCCCGTGTCGTTTCCGCGTTCGTGGCTCTACGCACCCGCGATGCCGCCAATGGGTTGCAGCAACTGCTTCAAATGCCGCACTTAACACCGGAACAACGGGCCACGCTGATTCGGTCTTACCCCAATTATCTGCTCGATCCGCCACTTTCGCTCGAACCGCTAGCCGAGTTCCTCGCGGATCGACCGAATGAAACAGCCCCCGTGCAAGTGGCCGCGCTCGAGGTGCTAGCCGCCACCGATAGCCTCACGCAGCCACAGGCAACGGCACTGACCCTACACCTGATGGACTCCCACAACGCCGATGTCCGACTTGCTGCGATCGACGCGGCCCAAGCAGCCCGGCTCGCTCCGGCGGAACCGCTACTGTTGAAAATCTTGGCGACCCCCACTCGTGATGTCACCGAACGAGTTGCCGCGCTGAAAGCGCTCCAAACTCTGGGCTCCCATAAGTCGGAAAAGGCTCTGACGGACCTGCTCGCCAAACGGGAACCGGCAGACTTGAAGCGGGAAGCCCTGCGGGCACTGGCGACCGTGTCCCCGGCCACCGCCCGCAAAGTCGCCGAGCAACTTTTGGATCAACCCGACCCCGGATTGATTGGCGAAGCCGTGATTGTCCTGGGAAACACCAAAGAAGGAGCGATTCTCATTGGCAAACGGTATCTCGATAAAAAGCTCCCACGTGATTTGTTTCCCCGTGTCTCGGAAGCCCTGCGGAAGTTCGCCCATGACAAAGACGTGGCCGGGCTGAATACGGAAGTCATGCGCGGGGCACTCTCGCTGGCACTCGATCCCGCACGGGCCGAAAAAATCCGTCAGGAAGTGCAAACCCGTGGAAATGCGACACGCGGGAAGGAACTCTACCTCAATACCAAGTTGCTCGCCTGTGTGTCCTGTCATCGGATGGAGGGTGTGGGCGGTGAAGTTGGCCCCGATCTGACTCGCATTTGGGACACGCACACCACGGAAAAGATTTTGGAATCCATCGTCCACCCCAGCAAGGAAATCAAGGAAGGCTACCAAAGCTACAAACTGGCCACCCTGGATGGCCGCGTCTTGACGGGCTTGCGTGTCTCGGACACACCCGCCGGGGTCACGATTCGTGAAGCCAACGGCCGCGATGTCACGGTGAAAAAAGACGACATCGACGAACTCACGGTCCTACCTACCTCGCTGATGCCGGACAACGCGATTGCCCAGTTGAGCTACGATCAGTTCCTTGATTTGCTCGCATTCCTCAAGAGTCGCGTCACGCAGGAGTCGTTGCGGGGGGCGGTGCTGGCCTATCAGGTGACGTTCGGCACACCGGCGGACTTTGCGAAACCGGGACCGTTAGAAACCAGTCCGAACCCGCTCACGGTCAAACTCCCAGCCGGGCGGACGTGGCTACCCGCGGCCACGGAAACCGGCGGGTTGCTCGCCTGGAAACCACTCGCTCCACCGGAACCTTCCGCCGCGTATGCCCTGTGTTTCGTGTTCTCGCCGAAACCGCAACAGGTGACGCTCTCCGTACTGACCGATGACCCGTTCCAGGCATGGGTGGGTGGCAAACTGGCCTGGGAGCGTCCGGGGCCGAAAACAAAATCCTTGCTGGAAATCGAAACAGGCACCGTCGCACTCTCAGCCGGTTGGACCCCGATTCTCATGAAACTGTTGCCGCGTGGCGGGTTCCACAAGCTCGGCATGAACATCAGTGGCACGGGCCTTCGCATCGCTACCCAGCCGGAAAAGTAGCCTTGTGACCAACGGATTGCGTCATCCCGTGTGTGTGGCCGAGGGCGGTATCCCCTCTCGGCCACACCGGGGGAAGATCGATCATCATCCGAAAATCCATCTCCCGCGCAAACTTCAAAAACCGTCCCGGCTACCGGGTTTCAGGTTGTGTTGACAGAGTTGGTAATCCGGGTATTCTCCGCGGTCGAATGGGGTTGGCCCCAACTGGGCTAATCAATACGACCCGAGAAGATGACCATGTCGATTCGCAACTTGTCGTTACCACGCCCGCTGACATTGGAGACGTTGGAGTCCCGCGAAGTCCCAGCGACAACCTGGCTTGCGGAGACATTCCAAACCCCCACATCTTCCGGTTTGCCCGTCGGTTGGTCCCAATGGAGTAACGACCACACCGCTTCGTTTCAGAGCGAACCCACTGCGACCGGGCAAGGCGATGCAGGGCGACTGGTTACCACCGGCCGCAGTACCACAACCGGGCGGACCTGGGCGACTACACCGTATAACGCCGATCTCAATGTCTCTGCTTCGGTCTATTTGAATAGCATTGTGCCGGTTCAACTGCTCACACGCGGACGGAATTTGCAAGGAACGTCTCCGACTTACTACGCGGCCAGCATTGTGCGCGGTACGGAAGTCGAATTGATCCGAGTTGTGAACGGAGTCACAACGCAACTCGGCACCGTCAAATCCGTGGACTACACCAGCGGTGTCTGGGTGCAAGTGTCGATTCAAGCGGTCGGTGATCGGCTGTCTGTTTCCGTGTTCCGACCCGATACGAGTTCCTACCTGGGTCAAGATGGAAAATGGACCCGCTCACCCGTGATGGCAATTCAAACCACGGATGGAATGATCCGGGAAGCCGGACAAATCGGAATCAACCGGCTGGCTGGTGCCGCGGACAAGATCGCCCTGGACCGCGTTCAGGTACAATCGGTCGCCGCAACCACCACGAGCCCGATGATTGAAGAACGGTTCAGCTCCGGGCCAGCGAAGGG
>JAIXLE010000051.1 GCA_026931725.1 Bacteroidales bacterium | reverse complement strand
CCTCGTCCATGGCCGCCGTCACTCGCTGGAGAGCATCCCGTGTAGCATGAGGTCGACCCGATTGGTTATCGATGCGGATGAGTCGTGTGCGGGCAAAGGACAACGCCAAACGGATCAGGGGGTTGCGGTCGAACCCGGACCAGATCACGAATGTCAGTGGCCGTGGTGAACCGACCCAGAGGAATAGCCAATCCAGGTAGGACACATGGTTGCAGACAATCAGTGCCGGACCCGTGGTGGGGATTCTTTCACGTCCATGCACATGAAAACGGTAACCGATGCGGGCGATCACTCCCAGGAATGGGCGAATCCATCCCGGCAGGAACCACGCCGCGATCACATACAACCCGACCAAACCGGCACATCCGACGAGAATGGGCAGTAACATCGACAAGCTCCCCGTGCGGGTGGTCCGCCACACGGACACTAGCGTACCCGGCTTTCCGTCTGCCGGGGAGTGGAACCTGAGTTCCCATCAAGATTGGACCGGATTGTCCCGTACTTCTCGCTTGTGTCGAATCGCAATCGTGATTATATGCCCCCTCACAACACACGACAGAACGCATAACGATCCACGAGAGGTTTGTGGGGTCAGCATGGGGGATGCTGATTCGACAATCCGCTGGGTCGTCGATCCGAAACCCGATTCCGGCGGGTTGGGGGTACTGATGGCAGTGATGACGGAACCGCTGATACGCGGCGTACTTCGGAATGAAACTCTGACGCGAGGACTCGATGATATTGAAGCGCGGATGCTCGTAGAATGGGTTGTGAACTGGACCGAGTTGTTAAGCGATGCGGCCCAAACCGAAACCGAGGCACAATCATTGGTGGAACGCCTTATCCGCCGGGGGCGATCCATCGCTCGATTTGTCTTATTATGGTGCGCCCCACGATCTCAGGGTGCCGCATTGCAGCTGGCCGGGACCGAGCGATTTACCTGGCCGTTACCCGCGCACGACTCCCGCGATCCCGCTGATGTGATGCAATACATCCTCAATTGGGAAACCGGGCAGGAAAGCGGATGATTGGGTGGTTTACACAGCCTTGGCAGATGAGGGTTAATTGTGCCGGTCCTGCCGGGCTCCCATGATTTGCCGTTGCCGGATCTGAAAATTTCCTCTTCAGACATGAACGGTTGTTCGAGAATATGGATTCTGCCACACGCTCGGCTTGTCATCATTGGATCGAGCCGGGTATGATGGTTGCCATCTTGACGATTTTGCTGGTTTCAACTAATCCGCGAGGACTACCGTGAGCACCAAACCGCCCACCGAGTCGCCCGAGGCAAAACAGCGTTTCACACGTCAAATCGACGATGCTTTTGAAGCGGCCTCCAAGCTCGCGGGTTCTACCCTCGCGCCAGCCGAATTTTATCAGCAATTCCTGAATCGGACACTCTCCGCGATCGACGCACCGGCCGGGGCGGTCTGGCTCCGCACTCCGCAAGGCTTCCTTCAGATTGCCTGTCAGGAAAACTTGGAACAAGTCGGCCTCGACTCCAAACGGGGCGGTCGACAGTGCCACAACGAGATTCTGCGACAAGTCTTTCAGTCCACCCCCATCCGCCCGATCATGCTGGAACCGCAAGGCCGACTCACCGGCCTAAGCGCGGAACCCGGTTCGGTGCCCGCCGCGAATCTCACGGACTACTGGACTTTGTTCGCACCGATCGCCAGTGCCGAAAAAGACAAGCCGCCACTGGGTTTGCTCGAAGTCTTCCAGACGGGCGACCTTGACCCGCGCATGTATGCGACGTTCTTAAACTACGCCTACCAGATGGCGGGTTACGCGGCCCAATATCATCAATTCAGCAATGCCCGACAGTCGAGCGGGCTCGAACGGATTTACGCGCAGGTTGAGTCCTTCGCCAAACTGATTCACACAAGCCTGAACCCCACCGAAGTGGCCTACCACATCGCCAATGAAGGGCGGCGACTTGTGGAGTGCGATCGACTCTGCGTCGGGGTACGGCACGGCTCGAAAACCACGGTCGAAGCCGTCTCCGGGGCGGACGTGGTCGAAAAGGCGAGCAGCCACGTTCGGCGTATGCGGCGGTTGTTCGACGAAGTGACGAAGCTCGGTGAAAAGCTCGTCTACAAAGGAGAAAAAGACGAAGGTTTGCCACCTCGTCTCTCAGAGGCACTGGATGACTACCTAGCGGAAAGTCAACCGAAGCTCCTCGTCGTGCTGCCGATCCGGGATGAACGAGAAGCGGAATCCAAGAAACCGCCACGCTCGATCCTGCTCATGGAGGTGTTCAACCCGCCCGAGCAGGTTGAACCGATGATCCAACGGCTCGAAGTCGTTGGTAAGCACGCGGCCCCGGCCCTGTACAATGCCGCCGAGCTGAAACGGATCCCGTTCGGGTTCCTCTGGCGGCCCTTGGCCAAGTTGCAGGAAGGGCTTGGCGGCAAACACCGATTTATCGCACTCGGAATCGGCATCCTCGTGACGGCATTGATTCTGGCGCTGGTGCTGGTGCCGTACCCGCTGAAGATGGAAGCCGATGGCGAGTTCATGCCCCGCTACGTCACCCAGGTCTTCTCACCCTATGAAGGGGATGTCCGCGGTGTCCTGCGCCATCCGGGTGACTTGGTTCGACCGGGTGCCCCTGTCATCTCGCTCTACAGCCCCGATCTCGGACAGAAATACATGGAGGCGGATAGTGAAGCCTCCAAGAACGAAGAGAAGGTCCGGGCCATTGAGGCCATGCTGACCCGCGGTGTCTCGACTCAAGATGAACTCCGCCTCCGCATGGATATGGAAACCGCACGGGCCACCGCCAAAGCCAAACGGGTGTTCCAGACACACCTCCGCGAGATGTATCACCTCGTCGGTGGAAATCAGTCTGGCATCTATACCGCGAACGCGGGCCAGTTTGAGGATGCCGCCACACGCGGAAAGCCCGATGCCGCCTGGAAAGTCCTCTCCGCCGATAACACGAACGAACTGATGCACCGCACCGTGCGGCCCAATGAACCCCTCATCCGACTCGGCTACACCGATGGCCCCTGGCGGGTGGAACTGAAACTGCCCCAACGCAGTATCGGTCACGTTCTCAAAGCGCTCGGCACTCCGGGCGAGCATAAAGTCGATGCACAAGGTGAAAAATACTTGGATGTCGATGTCCTCCTCACCAGTGCCCCGGATCGCAGCTATCCAGGCCGACTGTATGAAGAAGATATTGCAGCCGAGGCCGTGCCGAACCGCGATGATCGGGACCAATCCGAACCAATCGTGCAAGCCTACGTCCGTGTGAACATCGACGGCACCGATGCCGCGAGCCAGATTCCCCAGGCTCTGTTCGTCGCTGGGCAGGAAGTCCATACCCGTGTCCGTTGCGGCAATCATGCTCTGGGTTACTCACTGTTCCATGGTGTCTGGGAATGGTTCTACGAGAACGTCATTTTCCTGTTCTAACGGAAACCTTATCAACGTCGGAGACACAGGAACTTGTCTCCGACGATTGTGCCCACACTCCGTGGCACCCCGTTGTTCTGGCCGATCAGGCACTCCATCTTGACACCAGACGGCCAACCCATCAAAACTCTGTGCCCACTAGACGGGCCATTCTCCGGGAGCTCCGTTCATGACCCGCGTTCGCACTTGCATCGGCACCCTGGCAGCGTTTGGTTGTCTCGCCATCACGGCCTGCGACTCCAGTACCGGTCCATCAGAAACCCACGCTGTTTCCGGTCGCACGGCCATTGCGCAACCAATCGAAATTGGTTCCTCGCTCTACACCAAGGCGAAGATGCCCGAAATCCCGGTCACGCAACCGCTGCCGGAACCGATCATCGTCGACCCCGCGATCGTACAATATGACCTGAAAGTGCAGGTTCCCGCACAACTTGATGCGATGATTGAACTGATCGCCACCCCAGTCGAAGACCCGGTTGACCCGAACGACCCCCTGATTGTCTACCACCCACGCGATCTCAAAAAAGAACAACCCTATCGCCGACTCCGTGAGAACGATACCGTAACCGTCGGCCAAACGCTGTGTCGATTGGACGAACGGAATGTCGTGGCCCAGATTGAGATGAGCGAAGGGATGATCGCTTCCAGTAACAAAGCTATCGCGGAAGGGGTGAAAGCACTCGATTCCTACCGCCGGGTGCTGGAAGTCAACCAAAAGCTCTACAACGGCGGAAAAGGACCAGTGTCCGAACTGGAAATCGAGAACCTGCGTGCGACCGTGGCTCGGTTAGCCCAGGATCTCGCCCAGAACGAACAAACCAAGGTCAAATCCGCTGGCGAAGAATTGATGGCCCGCGTGCAACTGACCCGGTATTTCATCAAATCGCCGGTGAATGGCCGTATCGTCAAACTGCTGAAATCCCCTGGTGAGTTCGCCAAGGCGGGCGATGTCATCATGGAGATTCAGTCCACGGATCGGGTCCGTGTTGAAGGCAAACTGGATGCCCAATACGCCACGCGGTTGAAGAAAGGGATGCCTGCCTACATCGAACCGACGGTCCCCCTCGGCCCGGCCCCGTATGCCAACTGGCACCGGCAGGGTGTGACCTGCGTGGCCGTGACCGCGCACCCCGGTCGACCGATGATCGTTTCTGGCGGCGAAGATGCCACCGCCCTCGTGTGGGATGCTTTCAAAACCCGCCAATCGCACCGGCTCCCGAACCCAACCGGCGTGGGCATTCACTCCATCGCCACAACCTCCGCCCAAGCGAAACGGCACCTCGTGGCAACTGGCGGGGGAGACGGCAAGATTCGCCTGTGGGATCTCTCCAACCCGGATAAACTTCCGACGGACCCGCTCAAGGTTCTCGAAGGGGGCCACAGCGCTGCCGTCGCCGCCTTGGCCTTCAGCCCCAATGGCCGATTTCTGGCCTCCGCGGCCGGGCGGGAAGTCTTCATCTGGGACGCGGACGGTAACCGTGTCTACGCCCTCCCAGGCGAGTTCCGTGACGCGGTGACGAATATCACCTTCACTCCGCAAGCCACCCTTGTCACTGCGGCCCGTGATCGCAGTATCCGCGTTTGGAACCTCGGGGAAAAAGGAGCCAGTCAAACCGATTTGATTCTCGACCACCGTGAAGGCAATGTCAACGTCCTCGGTGTCTCGTCCGATGGTTCGCGTGTTTTGTTCGACAAGGATAGTAGCCGAATCGACGTGGTTTCACTACTCAATGCACAAACGATTGGCACCGTGCAGAATACCAGCGGCACCATGCGGTTCACCGGGTTGGCTATCTTCTCACCCGATGACCATTACATTCTCACGACCTGTGGCGACACGGATGCCCGCGGCGAACTGCAACTCTGGGATGCCCCCGCGATTGGCGGTCGTGGCTCGGAACGTCGCCGCCTCGTGACCCCAAACCGAGCCGCCGTGACTTGTGCCGCCTTCTCGACTGATCCCGCCAATCCGTTCGTGGTGGTTGGTACGCAATACGGCGGGGTGCATTATTGGATGCCCCCATCCGCCGGTGAACGCGGCAAACGCTTCGAGGGGTTCGTGGAATCCTGGCTCCCTGCCGATGCACGCTCCGTGCAAGTGCGTGTGGTGATGATGAACCCGCAAGCGGGGGACCGACTCCAGGATCGCAGCATGGCCACCATTATTATTCCCCCCGCGGGAGAATTGGCCCCAACCCCGGCTCCGGGACCGCGTGCGCAAATCCCAATGGCTTCCCCCGCGGTTCAGCCCGCCAATGCCGTTGTCCCTGTGACTCCTGGGGGTGCGGTGATTCCCGCGATCGCTCAAACGTCCGAACCCGCGACTCGACCCATGCCACCAACCCCGGAGCCGCAAGTCGCCCCCCGACGGCCAGCAGCGCCACCCGTAGGAGATGGCGTTGTCATTCCGGTGGTTCCGGCCCCCGTGCAGTAATCTCCCTCTGTTTCCCCACGGAGGTGGTTCACCCCGTGGGTTCCTGCCCACATGCCGCCGACCCCAGGTGTGAGCCACCATGAATCCGGCCCTGCTGGACAATCCCGCTGAACGTCGGAAACAGGTCCGCCTCCGCGTCCGCTCAGACCTGCAAACGACCGAACAGCGATACGAAGGCAAAATCTTTCACGTTGTGAAAGACCCCGTCTGCCTGCGATACTACCGATTCAATCGACAAGAGTACCACGTCTTTCAGTTGTTCGATGGACAACACACACTGGAAGAAATTCGCCTCAACTTTGAAGACGAGTTTCGGCCCCATCGACTCGAATTTCAAGACTTGGAGTCATTCGCCCGTCAACTGGTGATGGCCGGGCTTGTGCAGGCCGAACATACCGGAGCCGGAAAACACCTGTTTGAGCGTCGTGCGAAACAACGCCGATTGAAGCGCATCGCCGCTGTGACCAACGTCCTGTATTGGAAGATTCCGGTCTTCGATCCCGATCGCATTCTGACCTGGATGTATGGCTACCTCTGGTGGATTTTCACTTGGTGGTTCTTTGCCGCGAGTGTCGGCCTGATGGGTGCGGCCATCTTCCATGTGATGCTGCACTTCCAGACGTTTTACGACAAGATGCCCGCCTATCATGAGTTCTTCGCCTTCCGCACGGTCCTGTATATGTGGCTGTCGCTCGGGGTGGTGAAGGTGATCCATGAGTTCGGCCACGGGTTGAGTTGTAAGGCGTATAAGGGGGAATGTCATGAGATGGGTGTCTTGCTGATGTGCCTGTCGCCCGCTCTCTACTGTAACGTCACCGATGCCTGGACGATGGCGGATAAGTGGAAGCGGATCATCATCAGCTTCGCGGGTATTTACGTCGAACTGGTCATCGCGGCCTTGGCAACCTTCGTTTGGTGGTACACACCGCACCTGCCGGTCATGAACAATATCGCCATGTGTATCATGGTGTTGTGTTCCGTCAGTACGGTGATGTTTAACGCGAACCCGCTCATGCGGTTTGATGGTTACTACATGCTGGCAGACTGGCTCGAAATCCCGAATCTCCGCGAGCGTGCCCGGCGATATTTGACGAACACCTTCCTGGAAACTGCGTTGGGTATCGAAGCCCCGCCCGAGCCGTACATGGCCCCAGGGCGCAAAGTGATGTTCCTCTTCTACGCTGTTGCCAGCTATGTCTACATGTGGGTAGTCATGGTCGGCATCCTCTGGATGCTCTCCAATCTCTTAGGCCCGCAATTGAAGGTGATTAGCCGGGGAATCGCCGTGTTCTCGTGCGCGTCGATGTTTGTCTGGCCAATTTACCGGATGGTTAAGAACATCCGTCAAAGGGGGCGGTTGCCCGATATGAAAGCGAAACGTGTCTACATCACGATGCTGGTGTTCGCTGGCCTGATCGCGGCCTTCTTCACGGTACCACTGCCAATTAGCCGGATCCGGGATTCTGGACTCATCACACCAGACCCCCGCTTTGCGGAACCCGTTGGGCTTATCGACCCAGGGCATCTCGTCCAGGTTCAGGTGCGCGAAGGGCAACCCGTCCGCAAAGGTGATGCCCTACTCACCTTCGATAGTCGGCCGCTCCGCGAACAGCGGGAAGAAGCGTATGCGAAGATGAATGAACAACGCACCATCGCGGATCATCTCCGATCGCAATATGCCGTCCGCCGGGAAGAACGGCCGGGTGAACGCGACCAACTCCAAGCGGAACTCCGCACGGCTGAAGCCGATGCGCGCAAGTACGAAATGGATGTCTCATTGTGGGATGAACGGCTCAAGAATCTGTCTGTATTGCGCGCTCCTCAAGACGGCGTGGTGATGGGGCTTCCCAAGCGGGATGAAATTGGCAAATCGTTCGAGAAAAACTTCCTTCAAAATCAGCCCATTTGCACGGTTGCGGACCCCCGCAAGCTGATCGTCAAGGTGCCGGTCGGGGCGATGGACTACAAATTATTGAAGGAAGAATTGGCCCAGCATGGCGCGCTCGCGGTTTCACTCTATGTCAGCGGCCGTACCGATCACCTTTTCTCAGGGACACTGCGACGTTTGCCGGAATCGGATGCGAAGAAAGTCCCCATTGGCCTCACCCAACGCGGAGGCGGTCCTCTGGCCGTCCGGCAAGCCAGCAATGACCCCGAAGATGTCACCCCAGTCGCTCAGACCTACATCGTCGAAGTGGAACTGAACGACCCGGATGCGACACTCTGCTCCGGTGGCCTCGTGGAAGCGAAGATTCACTGTGGCTGGCGCACAGCCGCTTGGTGGATTGGACGGAAACTGTCCGAGGCCTTCGACATCGGCCTCTATTGATTCTTCCCTCGGAAATGCAGACACGGGCGATGTCCCAGTGGCAACATGGTTTTGCCCTGCGGAACATCGCCCGTGCGACCTGGGCATCTCCCCGCAGAATTCCTCTCGCCATCAGTCAATCTGCTCGCGGAATCGTCATGGGAGTCGTGCGAGGAGCAGCAGATGAAGGGACGTGACCCTGAAGGAATCGGGAAATGTCCCATATCCGATTCGTCAGGGTGCGATCACCGGAAAGGGTACGAGTGCCGCTCGGTAAGAATGTCGCGGCCAACACAGAAGCTGTGTGCGGGCGAAAGCGGGCCACTTCGGATTGCGTCGTGCGGTTCCACAGTCGTACCGTTTGATCGGCACCCGCCGATAACAGCCAGGGTGTCCCGGATTTTTGGTCGATGTCCCGGATACTGCCGCTGTGCCCGGTGAGGTCGGCCAGAGCGTGACCGTTTTGACTCTGGGACATGTCCCATATTTTCAGATGGCCATCATCTCCGCCAGTGGCCAGTTGCTGGCCGGATTCCAGAAAGCGGACACACGTCACCGCCCGGTCATGGGCGACCCAACGGCGGACCACATCCCCTGTGGCTGTGTCCCACAGGAGGACATCCTTCCCCACGGCAACGGCCGCACGTTTTTGCGTAGGATGCAGAGCAATCGCGTGAATGGACTGATTCTGGAGATCGAGTCGACGCACCGCGGTTCCCGTGGGACCATGTCCGCGGATGTCCCACCAGATCACGGCTCCATCGTAACCCCCGGAAATGACATGCCGCCCATTGGGTGAGAAAGCGACAGCGCTGACCAAGCTGTCATGTCCATCGAGTCGCAGGCTTTCCGTGCCACGGAACAGATCCCAGATCCGCACAACGCCGTCGATACCGCCGCTGATGCCATATTTCGCATCGGGCGAGAACGCCACGGACCAGACGGAACCGGTGTGACCGATCAGGAATTTGAGGTCACGTCCACTCTCGACATCCCGGAGTCGCACGCTTCGATCTGCCGCGGCGACGAGGGCACGTTTGCCATCTGGGCTGTAAACCATCTGATTCGCCACGTCCCCGGATTGTTCGAGCGGGTCGACTTCCGCAGTCGCGTCGGCGTTCTGGTTCGCGGAGACATTGGCTTGGAACAGTGTCCCCAGTCGCAAATCGCGGACCAGGTCGCCGAATGTCTGCAACCAGACGGGGCGAGACACGGTCCCACCCGCGACCCGTAATGCTCCCAGATTGCGGGTCAACGATTCCGATTCTTGAATCTGTTTGCGGAAATGATCTGGTGTGAGTCCTACTTCCGCTGCCGCGTTCACCAGGTCCAAATCGGCTTCATACTGCAAGGTGATCGTGCTGACGGATTCTGTCTTGGCCGCTCGGTTGCCGGTTTTCGCCAAGGCCGCGAGATACCGTTTCGCGTCCTCGGCCATGATGGCGGATGTCTCATCGTGGGGAAGATACAACGCACGAATCCGTTCCGCATCCTGGCGGGAAAAGGACGTGGGGTTCTTCGCCAAATGGTCGCGGACCTGATCGGTTTTCGGCAAAATCCCCGAGACATGACAACTCATACACGACACCCCGGCTTCCACGGAACGATCTGGTCGTTTGGGGTCCGATACGATGGCTTGTGGTCCTTTGTCCAGCCGATCGTTGACCGCATTCATCAAGTAGTAGCCGTGCAGGCCATTCGGCAACGTGAACACGACTTCCCCGCCGACATGCTGAAACGGTTCCGCCACCAGTCCCGGCCCCAACGGATGAGCGAAGATGTTTTTGCGATCCGGGAGCAGAGTGCCGCGTTCGATCAGGTTCTGGTCCGGCGCGTTGAAATCGTAACTGCGCCAGTACGCCCCATGAACCGAGGGATGGCGTTCGAGAATGCGATTGAATCGGCTTATGCCCGATCCGTTGAACCCCAATCGGATCACGCGATCTTGCTGAATGTTGAACGCGGCATCAATACGCAGCGTGCGTTCGAGTTCGGCCAGATTCCCCGGCAATTGTAGCAGATCATAGTACAGCGGTGCCCGGCTGGCGGTGGCCACGAACCAATCAGCCCGGATCGTCGGCATCCGCGTGCCGGTACTGACCATGATGACCCGTGCGACCGCCGTGTCGCGTTGGATGCCGTAGGGGTACTCGTCCAACAGGCGATTCCAGGTCGCCGCATCCCAGAGAAACCAGCGGAGGTCGACCCGCAAAAGGGATTGTGCTGGGTCAATCGGTTCGGGGACGCGGATTTCCGAATGCCAGGATAACGAGTTCAGCAATTTGGCGAGCGCATTGCGATGGGTTTGTAACTCACCCGCACCAAGTTGGGCATTCGTCAAATGCGTCAGCGTGAAATACCGCTGGAAGCGCCGGGCACGCGGGGAGATTTTTTCGAGATCGGACAAAATGAGTTGATCGCGATCATCGTCGGATATGCGGGGTCGTGGCTGGGTAGTCGCGGTTGTGGCCGCGCCGGATGTGATCCATTGTTTCAGTTGTGCCCGTTCCGCATCGGTCGGGCGGGAATGCTCCTCGTCCGGCGGCATGGACCCGTTAGCGATCCGGCGAAACACGGGGGAGTCGGCGGCATTCCCCGGAATGATCTTGCGTCGTGCGATCAACTTGTCGAGGTCGGTGATGTAGTTCAATCCCCCTTCGACGGTGCCATTGGCTCCGTGGCACGCGGCACAGTGTGTGGCAAGGATTTTGCCGATCGCGGTTGCGTCTCCGGGTTCCGTCGCCTTGAGTGTGGGCAGACTGGCCAGCAGGAACACCAGGGTGAAAGGAATTCGCATCAGGCCCGCCTCCGAAATCACGCATGGGGTCCATTGTTACAGACGAATCATGCCCACCATAAGATTCTTATCTCGGCACTTTCCGCATTCGCCGGAACTTGTTGTGACTTGTCCGGCGATGTCGACAAACATCCACTGATCCGCGCATGATAAGGGGTGAGATGGAGTTGATGCGGTTGTGAGGGGTTGGGTCAGGGAGGTGTTGGGTCAGGAATGAGGAGCGGTGTTCCGGTCGGGGTGAGCGATGCTGAGATTCGGACTGTTATAGAATGTTTACGAGATTTAATGGTGTGATGGGGCAGAGAAATTGCGAAAAGTCCAGGGGTAGGGGATACCGTCATGTCATGGGGAAGGGCGGTGCAACCAAAATCGCGGCGGTCAACTGCTTGTGGGCGGGTCTGGCGTGGGGACGCGGATGGTTCCTGGAGTGGGAAGCACACCGGAAGCCGGCAAACCGGGGCGACTATGCGAAGAATCGGATCGCACGGGAACAATGATGGGCTTGATCTCACCCGTCTCGATGTCCACCACGATGCAGGTTTTCGGATTCGCACGGAATAAGGCACCTGGGTTGGCTACCAATGTCCGGCCCGTGCGGTGTTGCTCTCGGACATGTGTGTGACCGTAGAACAAATAATCGAAATAATCCGAGTGTTCTAGCTGATACAACTGATGCCGTTCGTGACTGTGGACCCACGCTACCCGTTTACCGGCCAGTTCCAGAGCGCCGAAACCGTCATGGGCCACTCCGCCCGCGGCCCGAATGGCAGCCGATAGCTTATTCCGGTCTTTATCCCAATTGCCGAAGACAAAATGCGTTGTGATCGGAGCGAAGGCGGGAACCACGAGTGGTGATTCAATGTCTCCACAATGCAAGATCAATTCCACTTGTTGCTCGGCGAGTAAGCGCACCGCCTCCGCTACCGCTTCCAGGCGGTCGTGGGTGTCGCTAACTACGCCGATCCGCATACCAACCTCACCCGGTATTGCCGCTGACATCTTTACGATAACATAGTCATCGGCTTCGGGGAACCTGCTGAATTTTCGATACAGGTTCAATTCATAATGGTTAATGCTCAAAGCCATCCCAATAATCGGCAGGAAACGATGTCTGTGCCTTGGGATGGAGCAAGGGAAGTCGTTACTTCGTGGGTTGGCCGAGTACGATCGACTGCACCAAGTCCAGGTCGCGGCTCCCCAGTGTAACGGCTTTTTCCTGGCGGGTAACGACCGTAACAGCCACTTGTTCCCCATTTGGCCCCGCAAGCAAGTAAAACGACTGTACAACCGCTAGGCCATCTTGTTTACCCTGAGCCGTGACGCGATACAACCAACGACCCGCTGAGGTGGGAATTTCTCCATCATTGAGAATTTGTTCAGCCTGCCAGTTCGGAAGTTGGTTGAGTACGCCTTTGAATTCAGCGGGTGTGGTGTGCTGGCCGGGGTCGGCCTTCTTCCAATTCGTAATGGTGGCTTGTGCGGTGAATTCTCCGCGATCCAGCAACCGCATGACGAGATGGTCGCGTGTTCGGCCGACGATATGCCAGTTGCGTGCGTACTGGAAACGATACTGGCCGGACGGCATTGCATAGTGAAGCTGCGTCATGGCATCGGGAACGGTCGCATCGGCGGCGGGTACTTTGGCTCGGGCGGCCGCGGAGAGTGTTTCGGGTACATCGGCCAAGGCGGTGCGTTTCAGGGTGACCGTGGCTTTGAGTTCGGTCGCCGGACTCGCTGGACCCAGTTCGCGCTGATCGATTTGTTCCCAGGAGAGTTCCGTCATCCGTTTCGTGGCCATGTCGAACTTACCTTTGGCCGTGATCGTCAGTTGGGCACGCGCTCCATATTCGATGCCCTCGGCTTGGCCCGTGATGGTAAATTCGGCTACACCATTCGCAACCGCAACCAGTTTTCCGACCAGTTCATTTTTGATTAATCCATCGAATAGACAAGCGTGTTCGGCTGCTTCCGGGCGTATGGTCCAGGATTGACCCGGATTCAGTTCTTGATCGGGCAACAGTGCTGGGAGGCAAAGCGTATCAAAGTGTTCAGCCACTAAATCGAGTTCTTCCCGGCTCAGTGGCCCGTTGGGGCTGAAATGCAACGATCCTTGTGCGTTCCGTTTGGCCACGATCAACCGTCGTTCCGCGGAGAGGGAACGTACGGTGCGTTCACCCGCTGTTTCCGAGGTTGAAGTCGCAGTTTGGTAGTGCCGAACAGCCATGCCGATTCCACCTGTCGCGGCGGGGCTTTCTGTGCGTTCGACGAACTCGTGCCGAGCCGTGGCACGAATGGGGAGGTCTTCCGTCTTATTATCACGCTGCACTTTCATTTTCCCGGCAATATTGAGCGTGATTTCGTATTGGAAACATTCTCCGGGTTTTACGTCTTCGTGTAATGTCACTCCCTCCGCTCGCCCAGTCGTGATCGCGCCCATTAGCACGATTATTCCGAGCCAACCGCGCACACACATTGTCATGTTGGAAAGCCTCGTCTTGGTGAAATCCGCCGCAGTTGGGGAATAACGTGTAACACTCAGACAAGTCAAGCCGGGTACGCAATCCGCGATGCGTGACCAGCAAAAACGGAGGGGCAGGGGGGGACTTGCAGAACTTTAACTGGACAATTCCTCAGATTTCGCTTATAAGGTTGTGAGAGAGGTATTTTGTGAGATGTGTATGCGTTTCACGCTTGATTATCACTAGAAGGATAAGATGGAGTCTTCGGACAACCCCACCGAACCCTGCGAGGAATTCGTCAAACCCAATCATGATCAGCAATCCGCGTCTGATCTTTCGCACGGTTCCCATC
>JAIXLE010000140.1 GCA_026931725.1 Bacteroidales bacterium | reverse complement strand
CAGAAAGCCCGCGAGATCGTCACCACGGCGATTCAACGCTACGCCGCCGAACACACCGCCGATACTACGGTATCCACGGTCGATATTCCGTCCGATGACATGAAAGGCCGGATTATTGGCCGAGAAGGGCGGAACATCCGTACCTTTGAGAAATGCACCGGCGTGGATGTGATCGTGGATGATACGCCCGGTGTCGTGATTGTCTCCGCGTTCGACAACGTCCGCCGGGAAACCGCGCGACTGGCACTGACCAAGCTCATCGCCGATGGCCGGATTCACCCGACCCGGATTGAAGATGTCGTCGCGGAAACGCAGCAGGAAATGGATCGGCACATCCTCGAAGTCGGCACGGCGGCGGCCCTGAATGTGGATGTCGCCCAGCCTCACGATAAGATTCTGCAGCTGCTTGGTCGGTTGAAATTTCGGACGAGCTATAGCCAGAACGTCTTGCAACACTCGCTGGAAGTCGCGCACCTCTGCGGCTTGATGGCGGCGGAACTGGGGCTGAACCCGCAACTCGCCCGCCGGTGTGGCTTACTGCACGACATCGGCAAGGCGGCCGATCATGAGATGGAAGGCGGCCACCCAAAAGTGGGAGCGGAACTCGCCCGGCGATACGGGGAAACCAGCCCCGAAGTGTTGCACGCTATTGTCGGCCACCATGATGACATCGCGGTAGACCACATTTATACCGTCCTCGTCGCTGCCGCCGATGCCATCAGTGCCAGTCGCCCCGGTGCCCGGCGGGAAACGCTGGAAAAATACGTCAAGCGGATGGAAGAACTGGAAGCCGTCGCCTGTGGCTTCCCGGAGGTGGAAAATGCCTTTGCCATTCAGGCGGGTCGGGAACTCCGCGTCATCGCCAACGCCCAGAAAACCAACGATGCCGATGCCATACGAGTCGTCCGCGAGATTGCCCGCGCGATCGAGCAGCAACTCAACTATCCGGGGGAAGTGAAAGTGACCCTCATCCGCGAACTGCGCTTGATGGATGTCGCAAAGTGACCATACCGCAGAGCAGGCGTTCACGCTGCGAGGGGGAAGCCATAGTATGACCGATGGACACCCGGCCCGCTGGCCTGGATTGCTGGCGACCGGGAACCGTGATCCTATCCCCGGATTTCCCTATGCCAGCCACACCGTTGACGGTCGTGATCTTTGGTGCCTCCGGCGACCTGACCGCCCGGAAATTGGTGCCTGCTCTGTTCAACCTACACCGTCGCGGACGCCTGCCCGCCGGAACCCGCGTCCTGGGTGTCTCACGGACGCAGTACGACGATAACGGCTTTCGGAACGAACTCCAGGAGAAAATCAGCAACTTCTTCCGTTCCGCCGGGGAAGAATGGCACGAGACGGAATGGGCCGAATTCGCCCAATGCCTCCACTACGTCGCCACCGATCCCACGGCTCCCGGCGGCATGGTTCCCCTGCAAAACTGGTTCGCGGAAAAAGAAGGCCCAGCGGGCGGCCAGCGGTTGTACTACCTTTCCGTCAAGCCGGAACTGTACCCCAGTATGAGTACCGTTCTCGGAGAAGCCGGGTTCGCTCAGGAGAACGGCGGCTTCCGGCGGCTCGTGATCGAAAAACCGTTCGGCCACAACGGCGCGACCGCCACGGAATTGAACCGCACACTCCACAAACATTGGCAGGAAAGCCAACTCTATCGGATCGACCATTATCTCGGGAAAGAGACGGTTCAGAACGTCTTGATCTTCCGTTTCGCCAACACACTGTTCGAGCCACTGTGGAACTATCAGTACATCGACCATGTGCAGATCACCGCGGCCGAGACGGTCACGGTCGGTAGCCGAGCCGCGTATTACGATACCTCGGGTGTGCTGCGGGACATGTTCCAAAGCCACATTCTTCAGGTCATGACCCTGGTGGCGATGGAAAGCCCTGGCCGTTATTCCGCCGACAGCCTGCGGAATGAAAAGATGAAGGTACTCGACGCGATCTCAGTGCCGAAAGTGAACGGCAAACCGCAAGTGGTGGTCGGTCAGTACGAAGGCTACCGCTCGGAAAAAGGCGTGCCCGCCGGGAGCAAGACCCCCACGTTCGCCACGGTCAAACTGAACGTCGACAATGCCCGCTGGAAGAACGTGCCGTTCTACCTCCGCAGCGGCAAGGGGCTGAAATCCCGCTACAGCGAGATCATGATTCAGTTCCACTGCCCGCCCCACCTGATGTTCCCCCTACCGCCGGGGGAAGTCTTGCAGTGCAACCGGATGACGCTGGTGATCCAGCCGAATGAAGGCATTCACCTGAACTTTCAGGCCAAAGTGCCCGCGGTCGACGGCGTGCGACTGCAACCACGGGATTTGTCGTTCAGCTACAAGGATGCCTACGCCGGACAGGCACTGCCCGAAGCGTATGAACGGTTGCTTCTGGATGCGATCCACGGCGATGCGTCCTTGTTCATGCGGAGCGACGAGATTGAACGGGCCTGGGAAATCATGGACCCGATCATCCAAGCGACCGAAGCGGCGGATGCCCCCGACCCGGAAGAATATCTTCTTGGTTCCCAAGGCCCAGCCGATGCGGTTAAGATGATGGCCGCGGATGGTCGCACCTGGCACGCTTTGCCGTAATCGCGTTTCCCCGATACTCCGGGAGACACAGCGCGGAGGGCTGCCACGGCTGGGAACCGATCCGCGATCACAGCGTTTCTGGCTTTTGCCCTCTCCTGCTCCCTCTCCACGGAGGTTCCGATGCCGCGCTTCTCTCGGCGACAGTTCCTGCAAACCACCGCTCTCACGGCGGGAACGGTGGCGCTTTCGCACACCAAATCGTCTGGCAAAATCCTCGGAGCGAACGAAACCGTCCGCGTCGGCGTGGCTGGGCTCAACGGTCGGGGTGCGGCCCATGTCGGTTCTTACCTCAGACAGAAGAACGTCGAAATTGTCTATCTGATCGACCCGGATAGCCGCACGTTCAAAAAGCATCTCAGCAAGATCGAGCCGAACGGCCAGAAGCCGACCTGCGTTGCCGATGTGCGGAAGGCACTGGAAGACAAGAATCTGGATGCCATCTCCATCGCCACGCCGAACCACTGGCACGCCCTGATGACCGTCTGGGCCTGCCAAGCGGGCAAGGATGTGTATGTTGAGAAGCCGTGCAGCCATAACATCTGGGAAGGCAGGGCCGCCGTCGAGATCGCCAAGCGGACCAATCGGATCGTGCAGCACGGCACCCAGAGTCGTTCGAGTGCTTCCTGGGCCAAACTCGCTGAGATCGTGAAATCGGGCAAGCTCGGGAAGTTGCTCGTCTCGCGGGGGTTGTGCTACAAGAATCGCAGAAGCATTGGCACGAAATCACCGAGCAACCCGCCTGCCGAGGTGGATTTTAACATCTGGCTCGGGCCAGCCCAGCAGCAACCGCATCACGGCAACCTCGTGCATTACAATTGGCACTGGTTCTGGGACTTCGGCAACGGCGACATCGGCAATCAGGGCGTTCACCAGATGGACATTGCCCGCTGGATGATCCCAAATGCCCAATGGCCGAAAACGGTCCTCAGTCTCGGCGGCCGATTCGGGTACGAAGATCAGGGGCAAACGCCGAACACGCAGATGACCGTGCTGGATTACGGTGCCGATCAACCCCGGATTATCTTTGAAGTACGCGGCTTACCCACAGAGAAGTACCACGGGCAGACGGTTGGCAACACGTTGGAATTCGAGAACGGCATCGTCGTCGGCAATCAGTTTCACCCGAAGTCGGGCGGCAAACCCGAACCGCTGCCCAGTGTCGAACTGCCCCCACGCGGGACGGGTGACCAGTTCAGCAACTTCATTCAAGCCGTGCGGACGCGGAATGCAAGCGAGTTGTACGCGCCGATTCTCGAAGGCCACATTTCCAGCGGTCTGTGCCATCTGGCGAATATCTCGTACCGTCTCGGTCGCTTGGCCGCGTTCCACCCGCGCACGCGCACCATTGCCGATAACCCCGCCGCGACCGAAACACTTGGGCGGTTGGAAGAACATCTCACACAGAACAAGGTGAAACTGGATATGACCGAACTGAAAGTGGGCCGACTGCTGACGTTCGACGGTCAAACCGAAAAGTTCACCGGCGACGCGGAAGCCAATGCCTTGCTCACCCGTGACTACCGGGCTCCGTTCGCCATAGATCAGAAGGTGTGAGGCAATCCATCGGCCATCGCGCCAGTATCTCTCATACACAAACCCAGTCAGACGGTCTGATTGGGAAAGAGGAACACAACCGGGGACGATCGTCCCCGGTTCAGTAAAAACCCACACTCCGAACCGGGGACGACAGTCCCCGGTTGTCCGACAAACGTAGAAGGCATCACACCAACGCCGGGGATCGCCACTCGGCCAGATTCAGGAAGTTCGCCAGGATCTTTGGTCCTTCCACGGTCAGGAAACTCTCCGGGTGAAACTGGACACCGTGCAGCGGCCAGGTTTTATGGCGGACTCCCATAATCTCACCTTCGGCCGTCCAGGCGGACACTTCAAAATCCGGGTTCGTCCAGGTTTCCTTTTTGATGACCAGTGAGTGATACCGGGTGGCCGCGAACGGGTTGGAGAGGCCAGCGAACAGTCCTTTCCCATCGTGGAAGATCGGCGAGGTTTTGCCGTGCATGATCCGTTCATTGCGGATCACCTCACCGCCGAAAGTGTGACCGATGCACTGATGGCCCAGGCACACCCCGAAGATCGGCACCCGTGGCGCAAATCGCAACAGGACCGCGTTCGAGACACCGGCTTCCCGCGGCGTACACGGTCCCGGCGAGATGACGATGTGAGTCGGGTGCATGGCCTCGACTTCATCGGGTGTGATCTGATCGTTTCGCACCACCCGCATCGGCAGGTCCGCGTGCAGTTCCCCGAACCGCTGCACGAGGTTATAGGTGAACGAGTCGTAGTTGTCGATGAGAAGGATCATTCCAGCGATTCTACAAGCGGAGTGAGAAATACAGGCTCACGATTGTTTTATGGGGAATTTTTGGGCACCGTTCATGGTCGCATCGTATTTCTGAATCTCGGTCGCGTCGGTGACGGTTTCCAGCACATCCGCGAAATTGGGCACGTCATACCACGCGCCATCCGCGAAATCGACGATGGCTCGGCCCGCCATGTTCACGGTGACGACCCGGCCCACATCGCCTTCAAAGCGGGTGAGTTCCGGGCGTGAACCGGGCTTTACGCGGACATACTGATCGGTCCATGTCCGCTTGAGTTGTTCGACGACATCAGGTTCTGGGAAGTTCATCGTAGGGTATCCGGGTCGAGTCCGAGTTCACGGAGTTTAGCCGCCAGGAGTGCGGCTTGTTTTTGAGTCGATGCCAATTCCTGCTCGATCTGGTCGCGTTCTTGCTCGATCTGGTTGCGTTCCTGCTCGATCTGGTCGCGTTCTTGTTCGATGCGGTCGCGTTCCTGCTCGATCCGGTTGTGTTCCTGCTCAATGCGGTCGCGTTCGGCTCCGAGTTCGAGGAACGAGAGGAAGTTGCGGCCATCGGGGTAGCGGAGGATCACGTTGGATCCGGGTTGCCATTCGAAGCGGATTCCCATTCGCGGACTGGTGAGGGCGCCCTGAATCCGCACCTTGATGAGATGTTGCCCCGTGCGATGCCAGGCTTCGAGGATCTGCCGATCGGGGTCGATGACGTAATACTCGTCTACTCCATAGGTTTCGTAGAATTTGAACTTGCGGATCATTTCCCCGTAGCGGTTGCCGGGTGACATGACTTCAAACACGACCTGCAACGGGATGCCGTCTTCTTCCCACTGTTTGTAGCTGCCGCGGTGCCCTTTGGGTCTGCCGAAAACGACATAGACATCGGGTGCGACACGCCGTTTGGGGTTCCCTTCGACGGGATACCACAAGTTGTCCATGGCCACGAACACATCGGATCGGTCGGCGAACAGGAGGGTCAGGTTGCCGAAGATCGTCATGATCCATTCGGCCTGGAGGGTGTTTTCGGCCATGCGTCGGCCATCCGAATCGGGGTAGACGATGGGTGTGGTGGAGACATTCGCATTCATGATCGCTGCTCGTTCCGATTACCCGCGCAGTGACTGTGGCCCACGCGGTGGCGGGTCGAAGTCCATTCTTTGGAGGAATTGTACCGCATCGGCGGCCCCGAAGTCACGATCCATCCCCGCATCGGATTCTGGGTCGCTCATTACAGGGCATCCGGGTCCAATCCGAGTTCACGGAGTTTCATCGCCAAGCGTGCCGCGTGTTCCTGGGACGCGATCAACTCTTGTTCGATCTGGTTGCGTTCCTGTTCGATCTGGTCGCGTTCTTGTTCGATGCGGTCGCGTTCCTGCTCGATCTGGTCGCGTTCTTGCTCGATCTGGTTGCGTTCCTGCTCGATCTGGTCGCGTTCTTGTTCGATGCGGTCGCGTTCCTGCTCGATCCGGTTGTGTTCCTGCTCAATGCGGTCGCGTTCGGCTCCGAGTTCGAGGAACGAGAGGAAGTTGCGGCCATCGGGGTAGCGGAGGATCACGTTGGATCCGGGTTGCCATTCGAAGCGGATTCCCATTCGCGGACTGGTGAGGGCGCCCTGAATCCGCACCTTGATGAGATGTTGCCCCGTGCGATGCCAGGCTTCGAGGATCTGCCGATCGGGGTCGATGACGTAATACTCGTCTACTCCATAGGTTTCGTAGAATTTGAACTTGCGGATCATTTCCCCGTAGCGGTTGCCGGGTGACATGACTTCAAACACGACCTGCAACGGGATGCCGTCTTCTTCCCACTGTTTGTAGCTGCCGCGGTGCCCTTTGGGTCTGCCGAAAACGACATAGACATCGGGTGCGACACGCCGTTTGGGGTTCCCTTCGACGGGATACCACAAGTTGTCCATGGCCACGAACACATCGGATCGGTCGGCGAACAGGAGGGTCAGGTTGCCGAAGATCGTCATGATCCATTCGGCCTGGAGGGTGTTTTCGGCCATGCGTCGGCCATCCGAATCGGGGTAGACGATGGGTGTGGTGGAGACATTCGCATTCATGATCGCTGCTCGTTCCGATTACCCGCGCAGTGACTGTGGCCCACGCGGTGGCGGGTCGAAGTCCATTCTTTGGAGGAATTGTACCGCATCGGCGGCCCCGAAGTCACGATCCATCCCCGCATCGGATTCTGGGTCGCTCATTACAGGGCATCCGGGTCCAATCCGAGTTCACGGAGTTTCATCGCCAAGCGTGCCGCGTGTTCCTGGGACGCGATCAACTCTTGTTCAATGCGGTCGCGTTCGGCTCCGAGTTCGAGGAACGAGAGGAAGTTGCGGCCATCGGGGTAGCGGAGGATCACGTTGGATCCGGGTTGCCATTCGAAGCGGATTCCCATTCGCGGACTGGTGAGGGCGCCCTGAATCCGCACCTTGATGAGATGTTGCCCCGTGCGATGCCAGGCTTCGAGGATCTGCCGATCGGGGTCGATGACGTAATACTCGTCTACTCCATAGGTTTCGTAGAATTTGAACTTGCGGATCATTTCCCCGTAGCGGTTGCCGGGTGACATGACTTCAAACACGACCTGCAACGGGATGCCGTCTTCTTCCCACTGTTTGTAGCTGCCGCGGTGCCCTTTGGGTCTGCCGAAAACGACATAGACATCGGGTGCGACACGCCGTTTGGGGTTCCCTTCGACGGGATACCACAAGTTGTCCATGGCCACGAACACATCGGATCGGTCGGCGAACAGGAGGGTCAGGTTGCCGAAGATCGTCATGATCCATTCGGCCTGGAGGGTGTTTTCGGCCATGCGTCGGCCATCCGAATCGGGGTAGACGATGGGTGTGGTGGAGACATTCGCATTCATGATCGCTGCTCGTTCCGATTACCCGCGCAGTGACTGTGGCCCACGCGGTGGCGGGTCGAAGTCCATTCTTTGGAGGAATTGTACCGCATCGGCGGCCCCGAAGTCACGATCCATCCCCGCATCGGATTCTGGGTCGCTCATTACAGGGCATCCGGGTCCAATCCGAGTTCACGGAGTTTCATCGCCAAGCGTGCCGCGTGTTCCTGGGACGCGATCAACTCTTGTTCAATGCGGTCGCGTTCGGCTCCGAGTTCGAGGAACGAGAGGAAGTTGCGGCCATCGGGGTAGCGGAGGATCACGTTGGATCCGGGTTGCCATTCGAAGCGGATTCCCATTCGCGGACTGGTGAGGGCGCCCTGAATCCGCACCTTGATGAGATGTTGCCCCGTGCGATGCCAGGCTTCGAGGATCTGCCGATCGGGGTCGATGACGTAATACTCGTCTACTCCATAGGTTTCGTAGAATTTGAACTTGCGGATCATTTCCCCGTAGCGGTTGCCGGGTGACATGACTTCAAACACGACCTGCAACGGGATGCCGTCTTCTTCCCACTGTTTGTAGCTGCCGCGGTGCCCTTTGGGTCTGCCGAAAACGACATAGACATCGGGTGCGACACGCCGTTTGGGGTTCCCTTCGACGGGATACCACAAGTTGTCCATGGCCACGAACACATCGGATCGGTCGGCGAACAGGAGGGTCAGGTTGCCGAAGATCGTCATGATCCATTCGGCCTGGAGGGTGTTTTCGGCCATGCGTCGGCCATCCGAATCGGGGTAGACGATGGGTGTGGTGGAGACATTCGCATTCATGATCGCTGCTCGTTCCGATTACCCGCGCAGTGACTGTGGCCCACGCGGTGGCGGGTCGAAGTCCATTCTTTGGAGGAATTGTACCGCATCGGCGGCCCCGAAGTCACGATCCATCCCCGCATCGTGCCAATCGACGGAAAGCGGGCCATCGTAACCGATCTCGTTCAGGCAGCGTAGAATCGCATCCCAGTCGATACCGCCACGGCCAGGGGAGCGGAATTGCCATCCCCGGCGTGGGTCGCCACTGGGCCAGTAGCCCGCTAACAGACTGGATCGGCCGTTGAGCGTCAGAATCGCATCTTTGATGTGAACGTGAAAAATCCGATCCGCGAATCGGCGGAGAAACTCCACGGGTTCCAACCCCTGCCAGTGAAAATGACTGGGGTCAAAGGTGAAACCGAACTCCTCGCGGCCATTCAGGGCATCGAGTACCACCTCGGCAGAATGCAGATCGAAGGCCATCTGACCGGGGTGGACTTCCGCCGCGAAACGGATTCCACAATCACGAGCCACATCGAGAATCGGGTGCCAATCCTGGGCGAATTGCCGGAGTGCCTCCGCGATGACACCGGGACGCGGCGCGGGATACCCCGTGACATAACTCCAGACTGGGGAACCCGTAAAACCACTGACGACCGATGCTCCAAACCGCTCCGCCAGTCGAAATGTGGCGGTCATTTCCTCCGCGGCACGCTGACGTACCCCGTTCGGTTCGCCATCCCCCCAGACATAATCCGGGACCAAAGATTGATGGCGGGCATCAATCGGATCGGACACGGCCTGACCGACCTTGTGATTGGCTATGACCGGAACTTGCAGATCGTGCCGGGCCAATAAGGCTAAACGCGAGGACGGGTAGGCATCGTCACTGAGTCCGCGTTGGACTTCGAGATGGTCGCCCCAGCAACAGAGTTCGACACCTTGATACCCCCAATCGCCAACCTGGGCGACGAGGGTTTCGAGCGGCAAATCCGCGAAGGGGCCAGTGAACAACAGGATAGGCCGTGGCATCCACGCCTCCGATACCAGCGGCCGAGGTTCGGCACAGAAACGGCTTCATTCCCCAGAGGACAGGAAGTCTGTTTCCACAAGATCAAGATTTCGTATCGTCGTCCGACTCCGGCGTGGCATCCGTGTCGGCGTTGGCCTCATTCTTGGCCTCATTCGCGGGCGCTGGGGGTTTTTCGGATGTCGCCGCCGTTCCTCCGGTCGAGGCCGGTTGCGACTCCGATACCGCGGTCGTAACCTGGGCCTGGGGCGCAGGCGGCACCGCTGGCGGAGGCGGGCTCACGGGCGGCACCGCTGGCGGAGGCGGACTCACGGGCGGCACCGCTGGCGGAGGCGGACTGGCCGGGCCATTATACAGCGGCAGCGTCGCTGGCCCAGTGGATGTCTGGGGCGGAATCACGGTGGGCAGTGGAGTCGAGGTTTTCCCTACGCTCGGGGGCATCGGATACGACACGGGCGGATGGACCGGAGCAGTTGGGAAGTCCTCTTCGAGATAGATTTCGTCGAGTTCGGTTTCGTCGATTTTTTGTCGCATCAGCAGGAAAATCATCGTGGCGGCGGTCCAGAAATAGCTATAGCTAAACCCGAGCATGAGCATGAATGTCAGGATGAGCCAGAATGTCACCATCCAGGCTGCCGCGTTTTCGATCCCCCAGACACGGTTCATGTACAGTTCCGCTGCCGCGGGGTTCTCGTAGACGTATTCGATTTTCTGGGGGCGTTCCAAGCCCGCCGCGTTGATGTCTGGGGTCGGCTTGCGAGCATCAATCGCAATGGGAGTTCCTTCCAGGAATAGTTCCCGCCAGCCGAACGAATCCGGGGCATGAATGAAGAGGAAATCCGGTTTTCGTCCCTCCCGTTCATTGAAGGGAGCCTGACTGATCGCCCATTTACCGAGATAAACCGTGAGGGAAGCCATGAAGACGACGAACAGCGTCACGATGGCACCATAGACAATGGCCACCGCCGTGTAACCGATGTAGGTCCACGGTGCCTGAAAGACATAGCTGTACGATCGACTGATCGCATCGAAGGATTCGCTCCCTTCCACACTAATCGTCGTGTACATCATCGGGTAACCAACGAGGCCGACTAACAGAACCGCCATCATCAGGCCGCCCAAAAAGATCAGAGGGATGAGCAGCCCGTACATCACGAAATCACCGAAGATCGGAATCATGGCGATGAAGCCAAATACCGCCAAGCCAATGACCAACAAGGCAATGACACCCAGCGGGATCAACGGCGAGAGGATGTACGCGGAGTAGCGTTTGGCCACGAAGCGGAGGACTTCAGCCCGAGAGATCGTGCCTTTGCCCGTTAAGCTGACTCCGGCGATGCGGGTAATCATTCCGCCGAAAAATGCCCAGACGGCGAGGCTCCAAACCAGGCAGAGCAGCAAATAGAATCGCGTGCCCGTGCTGGCGTTCGGATCCACGAACTTGACCACGGGAAGTAGCATCTTCACGAGGGGTTCGATCAGAACGGGCAGAGTGCCGGTAAAGAATTGGGTGACGGCAAAGTCACGCTGGGCGGCATCACCACCGAAGACACTGGTAATCAGCAGGTACGGGTTGGGGCCGCGGTACTCATCCCAGGGCATCGTGCGGAGGCGCCCGTTGGGGCCAGCCAGATCACGCTGAAATCGCCATTCTGCCTCATCGTGTTGGAATAATTGATCGCCCAATGCCTTCAATTCCGCTTCCGTCGCGGGTTGCTCACCGAGTTGCCGCTGCATGGACTGATTGGAATATTCTGGGTTGTCTCGATTGGGCGGCCCTTGATACGCGGCCCATGAGAGTACCCACCAGCCGAGCGACATCGCCAAGATGCCCAAGGCGGCCATGCACAATTTGTTTGGGTCGAGGGCAACCTGGAAGCACCGAAAGATCTCCATCCAGGTGAACGTCTTACGCAGGTTCCATGCGGATGAATCATTACGCCCGTCGGCCATGCTTGTTCCTCAGCTCATGTCAGGGACTGGTTCCCGTGTCTGGCGACCTTTCATACGGTCGAAGCCGACAGGTGAGAATTGTAGTCCCGAAGCCAAGGCTGGCAATCGGCAGGATGCATCCGGTTCGCCAAACTGGGGAGCCCTCCGCGTCCCCTCGCCTCACAGCGAGCCGGACACGGAAGGCGACCCTCTTGGGGAATCGGCCGTCTCGGTATGCCGGTTAGAAGAATAACCCCAGACCCACGTTGATCCCGTGGACGATTCGGAACACCTGGACATCGTAGGCCGGGTCGATGGACCCGTAGTTGAAGCCCACGGGTTCTTCCATGCGTCGGGTGTTGAAGAAGGTCCAGGCATTGTAACCGCACCGCAACTGCACCCCCTGGATCGGATACCACCAGAGTTGGATATTCGCAGCCAGCGAGGGGACAAAGGTGTAATCGTTGCGAGAATACTTGTTCTGGATGGTGTTATCTTCCAGCTTGTACTTGGCCCGCTCCTTCACGAAGTTCAACAACCCGGCGGCGGTCAAGTCCGTGCTGACGGAGAACCGTTTGCCGATGTACATTTCATGACCGCAACCAATGTACGGACCATACATCCGTTGCGAGAGCGTGTTGTTGTACCGAGCCGCCCAGAACGGAGCCTGATTCCCCGCGATGTCATACTCAACCGTCCGCCACTGGAACCGTTCCCAAATCCAGTTGAATCGGCCCCCAGCCAGGGCATAGACTCGGCTATACTCGGTCTGGAACATCGGCACCCGTGCCCCGATTTCCCCCTGAGCAAACCGCTGGTTATACTCAATGTCCATGGTGCTGGCCCCATTCCAGATCCCATAGAAGATGTTCCCTCCGCGTTGGTTCTCCACCGGGGTGGAAATCGCGGGGCCAGCAAACTGGGGCGGGAAGTTGAACACACCCGATACTAAATAGGTGTCCGAAAGATCGGCACGACTCCGCGAGAACGGTGTCGCCGAGGTCGCCCCCGTGTGATAATTGGTATCCCAGAGGTAAATGTAGCTCGCATGGATCGACGTACCATCGTCCATCTTGTAACCGATGCCGATGTTAAACCCCGGCATGTAGCTTTGCCGGGTTAATTGATCGGTCGAGAGAGCCGGGCGACCGCTCCCCACATAAATCCCCGGAATCGTCGTCGTCGCTCCGGTGGAGTCTACCAACCCGCGATAGGCAATGGTCTGTTCGCCCATTGTGCGGTACGAGGCCAGATACATAAACTCGAAGAACGTGTAGAACCCATGCGTTCCGGGATCGCCGGTCGGCAAGGGGACGATTTCGTGTGGTTGGCCCGGAACAGGATACGTTCCCGTACCCGCTCCGCCAAAACCATCGAAACCCATGACTTGTTCCTGGCCATGAACGACTGACGGCCCCGCCACGAGACAGGCCGCGACCAGAAGTACCGTTCCCCCGTGCAGTCTGAGACGCATAAGCCGGTTCCCCCCTATAATCCGAGACGGCACTCCGGTGAAGGTTCCCCAACCTCCAACCAGAGCCCACCCGCCAGTTGCGTGACCCATAATCCGATCTGGATTGGCCGTGACGCATTTGTGCCAAGTGGCGGCGGAGAATAACGCGGTATCTGGCCCGGTCAACCCCAGGGTGACCAAATTTCCGACCCGTTTTCGGATTGTTTTTCCGATTTCCACAAACATTCCGGGCAGAATTACCGTTCAGGTTATATGACCACGATCCGGTAGTATGGGTTGCGACATTCTGAGTGGGAGATTCCGGCAAATAGAACGATCTGGGTATCGTTCCCGATTGACGACGGCTTCAGAACAATTCAAGATGAAGAAAGGGAATACTCGCACGGATGGTTTACCCAGGTCGCGTTGGCTGCGGCCAACATCACCTGATGGGATGTGCAAGCTGGATACCCCCATCGGAACCCCAACAGAACCCGGACGACTGGCCTATCTGTTTTCCCATGGTACATGAGGTTTGGTTTCATGACCCCCGCACTGTTTCGCATCCTGGGCGTTGGCGCACTCGTGCTGGGTGCTTTCTCCATTATCCCCATGGTTTCTGACCGGGCGAATGCCCAGGCTCCCGGTTTCTTCCCCGGCGCATTCCGAAACAAGGTCGGCGGCTTTGCCCGCACGGCTGCGGTCGGGAACCTCCGCCCCTTGCCGAACCTGGGGATGCAAGGTGGTCAAATGGGCCAACAAGGCGGCCAGATGGGCCAACAAGGCGGCCAAATGGGCATGCAAGGCGGGATGATGGGCATGCAAGGCGGGATGATGGGCATGCAAGGCGGGATGATGGGCATGCAAG
>JAIXLE010000245.1 GCA_026931725.1 Bacteroidales bacterium | reverse complement strand
GGATAACGTCGTTGCGGCGACCCCGGAACAACACGCGGAATACTCCGCCAAAAACCAAATCTGGGAAGCGAAAACAGCCGCCATCCGCGAACAAATCGAGAAACTCGAAGCGCCGGTGCGTGCCCGAGTCGCGGAGTCCGCCATCGACCGATTCCCGGAAGACATTCAGAAGATGATGCGCAAACCTGTGAATCAACGCACACCATTTGAACATCAACTCGCGGAACTGGCTTACAATCAGGTAACCTACGAGTTCAACCGGCTCGATAGTCGATTCAAAGGTGCAGACAAAGAGAATCTGCTTGCGTTACGCCGAGAACTGGCAAAATTCGATGCGATCAAACCCGCTCCGCTGCCCACGGTGCTGGCCGTTCAGGATGTCGGCAAAACCGCATCCCCGATCACCATCCCCAAACGCCCGGATGAACCGATTGACCCTGGTATCATCACGATTCTCGATCCGAACCCGTTCCCAATCGAACCCGTCTCGACCGCGCCGAATTCCACAGGTCGCCGAGCCGCGCTGGCGCACTGGCTCACCCGCCCTGATAATCCGCTGACCGCACGGGTCATGGTCAACCGCGTCTGGCAACATCACTTCGGCAAAGGACTCGCCGCCAACGCCAGCGATTTTGGCCGACTCGGTGAAGCACCGTCCCACCCTGAGTTGCTCGACTATCTCGCGCATCGGTTCGTGCAAGAAGGCTGGAGCCTGAAGAAGCTGCATCGGCTGATTCTGACATCTGCCGTGTATCAACAATCTGCTGATCATCCGCACCCGGAAACCGGACGACTGAGCGACCCAGAAAACCGACTACTTTGGCGTGGCACCGTCCGCCGCCTGGATGCCGAACAGATCCGGGATGCCGTACTGGCCACCTCGGGGGAACTGGATCTCCACGCAGGCGGTCCCGGTTCGGCATCATCCGTGCCTCGCCGCACGATCTATACGAAAATCCTCCGCAACACCCGCGATCCCCTTCTGGACGTGTTCGATGCGCCGTTCTGGTTCAGCAGTGCCTCATCACGGGACATCACCACCACGCCGGTGCAATCGTTGTTCCTGATTAACAGCCAATTCATGCTGCAACGGGCCGCGGCGTTCTCCCGCCGATTGGCCAAAGAAGAACCCTCGAACGATTCCGCCCGTGTTACCCGTGCCTATCGTCTGGCGTTTGGCCGCAATCCGACCGAAGCGGAGACGGAAGCCGCCCTCCAGTTCGTGAACCAGCAAATGAAGCGGATTGATCCGAAAAAGGCCGCCTCCGAGGAAGCCGCTTTCCTGGCCGGGAAAATCCCCTATCGAGACGGGCAAGCCGCGGATGTGAAGCTGTCCAAAGGGCCATCCGGCTTCCAGATTCCAGATGCGACCGCGTTGCCGGAACAGGAATTCACGATTGAAGCATTTATCTACCCACGCACGGTGGCCGATACTGGGGCGGTACGCACCATCGCCGCGAAATGGTCTGGGAGCCCGCAGGAACCCGGCTGGGGGTTCGGCATCACCGGCAAAGGCTCACGCCGGAAACCGCAAACGCTCGTGATGCAGTTCTACGGCAAGAAACGAGACGGGAGCTTTGGCGAAGCCGCGCTGTTCTCCGATCACCACATCGGGATGAACAAACCGTACTACGTCGCGGCATCTGTCAAGTACGCCACAGCGACCGAACCGGGTGAAGTGCGGTTCTACGTCAAGGATCTGGCGAATGATGACGAACCATTGCTCACAGCGAAAATCCCCCATGAGATTGTCAGCGCGGGAAAGAATGAGCAACCGATGACGCTCGGAAATCGCCCCGTTCGGCCCAGTGGATTCGATGGCCTCATCGATGATGTCCGACTATCCAACGCGGCTCTGGGAGTCGCCCAGTTGCTGTTCACGCATGAAGGCGTGACCAAAACCACAGTCGGCTACTGGCAATTTGAACCCAAGCCGAATCTGTTCCAGAACTCGGCCTCGGATCATCTACACGTTCGCCCCCTCATTGCGACATCGACCCGCCAAGCGATCGAACCCCGTTTGGCAGCCTGGATGGATCTCTGTCATGTGCTGCTGAACTCCAGTGAATTCCTCTATGTGGAGTAGACCCGTGCTGGACCCACGTTGCCATCGTGTTGAACCGGCGTTGTCCCGCCGAGACTGGTTAGCCACCGCCGGTTCCGGGTTCGGCGCGGTCGCGCTCAGTGCCTTGCTCCAATCCGAAGCCCACAGCGCAGAATCCATTGGCCCATTGGCTCCCCGCAAGCCGCACCGTAAACCGACCGCGAAATCGTGCATCTTCCTGTTCATGGAAGGCGGCCCCAGCCACATGGACACCTTTGACCCCAAGCCACTGCTGAACAAGCTGGCGGGCAAACCGCTTCCCGCGAGCTTCGGCACAGTCATCACCCCGATGGGGGAGTACAACGCGCCGTTGCTCGCCTCACCACGCACTTGGAAGCAGTACGGGCAAAGTGGAACGTGGGTTTCCGAATGGCTGCCGCACACCGCTGGAATCGTCGATGACATCGCCGTCATTCGTTCCTGTGTTGCCGATGGGATCAACCACTCCGCCGGTGTCTGCCAGATGAACACGGGCTCGATCATCGGCGGTCGTCCGTCACTGGGGTCATGGGTGACGTATGGCCTGGGCACCGAAAATCAGAACCTGCCCGCGTTCGTGGTCATGCAGGATAGCCAGTCTCAAGTGACGAACGGCCCTCGGAACTGGAGTGCCGGGTTCATGCCCGCGCTTTACCAGGGCACCCGCATTCAGGGTGGCAGCGAACCGATTCCGAACCTCAACACACCCGAAGGCGTGGTCGAGGCACAGCAACGGGGCAAACTCGATTTCCTCAACGCCGTCAACCGGCGGTTCGCGTCCCAGCACCCCGATCAGACGGAACTCGATGCCCGCCTGACCAGTTATGAACTGGCCTTTCGGATGCAAGCGGAAGCTCCCCAGGTCGTCGATTTGTCGAACGAATCCGCGGAAACCGAAAAACTGTACGGCATCGACCAAAAGGAAACCGCTGGGATGGGCCGTCTTTGCCTACTGGCGCGCCGGATGGTCGAACAGGGTGTCCGGTTCGTGCAGATTTACCACGGAGCGGGCAGCAAGTGGGATGCCCACAGCAAGTTAGAATCAAACCACAGCAAGCTCTGTCACTCGATGGATCTCCCCGTTGCGGGGTTGATCCGAGATTTGAAACGACGCGGCTTGCTGGATGACACTCTCGTCATCTGGGGGGGAGAATTTGGACGAACCCCAATGAGCGAAAAAGGCGATGGCCGCGACCATAACCCCACGGGGTTCACGATGTGGATGGCAGGTGGCGGTGTGAAGGGTGGGCAAACCATCGGAGCCACGGACGAAATCGGCCTGCGCGCCACCGAGGAGAAACTCCACGTCCATGACCTGCACGCCACCGTCTTACATCTGATGGGACTCGATCACATGGGGCTGGTTTACAAGTACAAAGGTCGACCAGAACGACCGACCCTCAACGAAGGCGAGCCTTACACCGCAATCACGGGGTGAATCTCAGACACGCACCCGGTGAGACGGTTTGATTTTCAAATGGGGGGGGACACAACCGGGGACGACAGTCCCCGGTTGTCCGACCAACAGAGAACCTGAGACATCTGCTCTGGGTTAGGGTATCAATTCCGAAACGACGTGCGGATCAGTTCCAATACACTCCCGGCTCGCCGCTCCCGTCGTGGGCCGGGTGTCGCTTCGATCGGATCAGCCGTGGCCACAACGGCGATTGCGGGTGATGCGACTGTTTGTGTCGGCGTGCCGGTCACGGATTCCACGACAATCGTGGCCAGATCATTACGACCAGTGATTTGTCGCATCGTTGCCCGACTAATGTTCATGCCCTTCGCAATCGCATGGCGACCGTCGATCACCAATCCTTCTACCGGGTTCACTGTCACGAAGTTGTAATAGGGTGTCGGGCCGACTTCCGGGGCCGCCGCGGTGGCCGGTGGGGACTTGGCAGCTGGCTTTTTCGGTGCGGGAGCCTGTTCCGGCGGCACCGGGGTGCGGACATCCTTGTACGTTGCCAAGCAGCGTTTCAGAGCCAGAAATGCCAGTGCTTTGACGCATTCGGAATGTTCGGATGGGAACCCATCCGTTGTCTTGCCGTTCACGGCGAGTGTCAGCGCCGCGATGGTTTTCTTCGTGCAGCAGCAACCCGAGACGAACGCTCGCGCCGCCTCAATGCGGACACACTCCACGGGATCACCCCGCAAGGACGCAATGAGCGCGGCTTCCGCTTCGGGGTAATACTGGCAATTCGCGGTAGCCAGATACCGAATCGCGGCCCGCCGAGCCGCAGCCCCGGCTTCTTCCTGCTGAATCCGAGCGGCGGCACCTTCCGCACTCGTCGCAGGCTGGTTCAACGCCTCCTGACTCGGACCCTGGCAACCGGGGCCAATCATTCCCCCAGTCAACATGCTCACGGGTGCCAGCATCTGATTGAACATCTGGACGACACCGCACTTGCACAATTTCTGCTTACAGGCTTGCATCTGGGCCGCCGACGGGCAAAGGAAACTAAACAGGTTCGGCCCAGACGGTGTTGCGGATGTCGCCGCCGTTGTGGCTGTCGCAGCAGTCGAAGCGGTTGGAGCAACCGCACCAGGAACCCCAGCGGCCGGAGCGGTTCCCAGGTCTTGCGCGATCGACTGGGTGATACTGAGAACACCCACGCTCACCGCAATTATCCAGTTTCGCATCTCTGGCCTCCTGGGGAAAATCCCCTTTTCATTCCTGCTCACCCCGGCTATTCATCGGCCAGACTCCAGCAAAAATTTGCATGAGTTTTCAGAATCTCAGCACTGGGGAGCGCTGGTTCTGATAATGTCGGTTTGGCGGATGGAATCGGAGGGTCAACACCTCGGAATGCCATTTCTGACCAAACGGAACGACCTCGCCGGAGGGGGGCGCGGCCGATGATGCCACGAATCTGGGCGACAAGAACGGTGTGTCCCGCATGGCGGGGTACGATCATCGGTTGGATGATCTTGGTCGCCGCTTGCTCAGCAACGGCTCAGACATCACCTCCAGCTGATCCTGGGCTGACGGTAGAAGGCTTGCCCGTCGATCTGGATAAACTTCAGGCGGCAATCACAACGGCCACAGCGGGGTTAGCACAGGGTCAACCCGTGGAATCGGCCTCTACTCCGGTTGCTCCCCTTCGGAAAGCCATCGCGATTCCCCCCGAGATTCCCCGTGCGATGCCAGCGACTGTCACTCCGACGGCGTTCCAAGTGGCCGACCCTGGGACTTCAGAAGCGTTACCCCCACCTCAGGAACTTCCCCCTGTCCAAGTCCCAAACACGGTTCCCACGACTCCGCCATCCCCGCCGCTCGGTGGCGTACTGACCGTGGACGGCGTGCCAGTCGACCCCGCTGGGTTAAAATTTCGCTGGAAGGGTGGCTGCACCTCATGCGGTGGAACGGGGTGTGATGGCGGCTTGGGCTGCCCCGGTTCTCGACACTGCTTACCCGGTCGCAAAGATTGCGAACCGTTCCCGGCCAACAACGCCTGTGAGCGGTTCATCGGTTCACTCTACGAAATCATCTGCTGCCCGGACCCGTGCTATGAACCGTATTGGGAACCGCTGGCCAATGCAGCGTTTTACGTCGATCCGGTGCGCCCCGCGACCCAGACCCGGCTACGCTGGGATCGGAGTTACAACATCGTCTACCCCGATCGGGCAGAATACTTTTGGCCCCGCGCGGATGGCAAAGGTCTTGGCCCTCGGCCCTACATGGGTGTCCGAGTCGCACCGCATGTCGGTGCCAGTGAGTTGTATCTGTATCAGGAAGCGGCCCGCGGTTCGTTCGGGATCTGGACCGAAATGCCCTACCGCAACAGCGACCCCACCGGCGCAACCGGCGGTTCCGGTTTCGGTGACCTCCGCATCGGCACGAAGTCGGTTCTGCTGGATCGAGAAATGATCCAACTGACGTATCAATTCACCACATACATTCCCACAGGTGTGGGCTTACGCGGCTTGGGAACCGAGCATGTGTCGCTCGAACCGATGCTCATAATGGGTGTCAAGCTCGCACCAGAATCCTATCTACAAGCGTCCATTGCGGAATGGATTCCGATTGGCGGCGACCCCGGTTATGCCGGGGCGATTCTGCATTACCATTTTAGTTATAATCAGACAGTCTGGCGTCCCGTCTCGAATGTGGTAATGATTTCAACCTGGGAACTGAACAGTTGGCGATTCCAAGACGGTGCCTACACGGATCCGGTTCTCGGCCCCGGTCAGAAAGCCGGGGGCATCAGTTACTTCTCGGGTGGTCCCGGTGTCCGCTGGAGTATCTGTAACAAACTCGATTTCGGCGTGGGAACGGCCTTTGCGCTGAGTTACCCTCACTGGGCGGCGACTCAGTTCCGGTTTGAATTCCGTTATCGGTATTGAGATAGGCGATTGGTCTGATGCCGTGGCGACAATCGTGGGAGAGTCGATGCGGTTTTCTTCAAACAACAACGGCATCACCATTAACATCGTCAAAAGCCCGAAACCGAACGCCAAACCGAGGGCGGCACCGCTGGTGTATCGCAAAATCGGCCAGAAGACCACGAACCAGATGGCGTAATGCAACCCGTTCAACATCATCGCCACGATCACCGTGAATAAGCTGGGAGAATACACGACACCGGGTAAACCCGCTTCCACATACCGCGATCCACCCTTCTCCGTGAAAATCACCTCTTCGGCCCGCGTCGCAAAGGACGCACCCTCCGGGGTCAGATTTGCATCGTACCGTTTCGCATCACCGCCATCGGATTGGGGAATCAGAAGTGCCACAGTCATGAATTGAATGCCATTCCGCACGCCTGTCACCGTGAAATGCCGAGATGCATCGCCGGTTTCGACAAATCGGCCCACCCCCCGTCGAAATGGCACCAACTCTTCGACCCATTGGCCATCATCGCCCTTCCGATTCTGGCGATGGACCGCCTGAAACTCGGTGATTTCCCGCGTGGCTGTGGGTTTAAATTCGAGCAGGGTATCGTACTTCCCCTGATGGCTCGCACGGGTGTTAATGTAGGTCCAACCCGTGAGGAACAGGCTGAGTACCAACGCCCCCGCCAACGACCGCAGTCCCAGACGGTCAGCCGGTTCACTGTACAGAAATGGTTGCAGGAACAGCGACAACCCCCAGAATAGGGCCGTCAAAGAAACCGTCACCAGCACAAACGTGAGCAGGAGCGTCACAGGGAACTCCGCAAAAAACATGAGACAGGAATGGGGCTATCCTGCACTCACAGGATGCAACCGTCAACCCATCGCACACCCTGGCAAAGCAATATCTCCTGTCATAGGAACCGATACCCCGCTCTGTCCTCTGTTCCGCCTGCGGTTTCGCGTCAGGATTTTCCCTTGCTTTCGCTCAAAACAACGGGTGAAATCGGGGGGAACTCGTCGGTTTCCCCCATTGTTCGTAACCTCACCTGGCATCGCCATGCTCCATCTGCGCCCGGCTTGGTTGATCGTTCCAGCCGCGTTCCTCCCGCTGACGTTCTTTCTGTTCGGCGCGGACCCCGTTCCAACTCCACCAACTCCGTCCGAATGCCGCTGGGCAACCGGCCCGATTACCATTGACGGTTCTGCCGACGAAGCCGCCTGGAAAGATGCCCAACTGCTCGATCACTTCCATCTGGCTTGGCTCGGAAAAGGCGACCGACCAGCCAAGACCGCCACACGGGCTCGCCTGCTCTGGGATCACCAGTACCTGTATTTCTCCGCGGACATGGACGATGCCGACCTGTTCGCCGATGTCACGGAACAGGACGGGAACACCTGGGACAACGATGTTTTTGAACTATTCTTTCGGCCCGCCACGAAGAAACCAGGATACTACGAATTTCAGATCAACGCGGCCGGAACCGTCTTCGATGCGTTCTTCCCACGGCAGAACCTCAAAACGGTTCATGAACAGAAGAAAGTCGGCTCCTTCCACATCGAACAGAAAGTCAAACGACGGGGCACCCTGAACCAGCGCAACGACCAGGATCAGGGCTGGTCCGTCGAAGGCCGCATCCCTTGGACGGACTTCCTCCGCACCGGCGGTCGGCCGTTACCCGGCGAGGAATGGCGATTCACTCTCTGCCGCTATGACTACGATCAAAAATGGCCCCAACCCGAACTCTCGGCGACCGCACCCCTACAAGCTCGCAAGTCCGCAGCTTTGTTCCATCAATTAGAAGACTATGCCCCTTTGCTATTCGTCGGGCCGAAACGCGGCGTGCCTCTGCCGGGGCCGGAATCCTACACACCCATCACCACATCGACGGTCGTCGGTTCGCCGGACCCACCATTGCCATACCGGATGACGCGAGTTTATCCTGGATTCTCACCGGCTTATCTCATCAACGTGAAAGCCGTGCCGCATTCCGATCAATTGCTCTATCTCAGTGCGGATCGTCCCGGTTCCGCGACCACCTTGTATCGCATCACCGATACACCCGACATGACTGGGGACAAAGCGGTCAAAGTGATGGAAACGCCGGACAACGGCACCGCCTACGACATCGCCTTCCATCCACAATTTGCCGAGAACGGTTTTGTTTACATCGGCTGGAACGGAGCGCCGGAGAAAGGCACCCGCTCCAAGACATGTCGGGTCACACGCTACACGATGGCCCGCAAAGCCCCATATGCCCTGGACGCGGCATCCGCCCGTACCATCGTGGAATGGCCGTCGAATGGCCATAACGGCGCAGCCGTCTGTTTCGGACGCGATGGCCACCTCTACGTCACCACGGGTGATGGGACTTCGGATTCCGACACGAATCTGATGGGTCAGAGTACCGATACCCTCCTGAGCAAAGTACTCCGACTCGATGTCGATCACCCAGCAAACGGAAAGGCGTATGCCATCCCACCCGATAACCCCTTTGTGAGTGACAAACGGTTCGCGCCGGAAACCTACGCCTACGGGCTTCGGAACCCCTGGCGGATCTGCTGTGATGCGAAAACCGGCCAGATCTGGGTCGGAAACAACGGGCAGGATCTCTGGGAAACCGCCTATCTCGTGCGGCCCGGCGACAATTACGGCTGGAGCGTGATGGAAGGTTCGCACCCGTTCTACCTGGAACGTCAAGCTGGCCCCACTCCGTTCACGAAACCGACGATCGAACACAACCATGCCGAGTTCCGCTCTCTCACCGGCGGCATCGTCTACTACGGAGAGCAACTCCCAGACCTCAACGGGGTCTACCTCTACGGCGACCATTCCACCGGCCACACCTGGGGAATGCGGCATGATGGCAAAAAACCGATCTGGCATCGGGAACTCGCCCGTGGACCGCATCACATCTCCGCGTATTCCACCAACACCCGCGGCGAACTGCTCATCTGCGATCACGGAAAAGCCGGGGAAGGCGGACTCTACACACTCACGCCCACACCGAAAGACCTGCCACCCTCGACCTTCCCCCGGAAACTCAGCGATAGTGGCTTGTTCGACTCCGTGCCGAAACACAAACTGAAACCCGGAGCCATCCCCTACTCCGTCAATGCGGAATTCTGGTCGGACGGATTGTACAAAGAACGGTACATGGTTTTACCTCCCGGTGGGACCATCGCCTACACGTCCCGTCGTGGTTGGGACTTCCCCGACCGCTCGGTGCTGGTCAAGAGCTTTGCCATCGAATTGGAAGAAGGGAACCCCGCCAGCCGCAAATGGATTGAGACGCGATTCCTGACCAAACAGGACACCGAATGGATCGGCTATACCTATGTCTGGAACGAAGCCGGGACCGATGCGGAACTGCTCGGAGCCGCCGCACGCGATCAGTCGTTCTCAATTCGCGTACCGCAATCGCCCGAGTATCCCAAGGGGATTCGCACGCAGGTCTGGCACTACCCCAGCCGCACGGAATGTATGGTCTGCCATGCCCGCGCCGCTCGGTTCACGCTGGGGCCATCCCTGCTCCAGATGAACAAACTGCACGATTACGGTAACGGCATCATCGAAAATCAACTCGTGCATCTCGACCGACTCGGACTCTTTGGGAAATCCCCCAATTGGGCGGCGACCGTTCGCAATGACATGAAGTACCACGCGGAACTCCTCGGTATGAGCCCAGCGGACGCGGAGGAATACGTCAAGGCCCACGCTCCGCAACCCGGTCAGCGAGTCGCCACCCTGGAGTCACTCGTGGATCTGCCGGGCACCCTGGCGAAGCTCGCCGACCCTTATGATCAGCGTGAGAATCTGAATTTCCGCGCCCGTTCGTGGATTCACGCAAACTGTGCCTATTGCCATGTGGAAGCCGGTGGCGGAAACGCGGCAATGAACCTCGAATTTCACGTCCTCGCGGACAAGATGAAACTGTTCGACGAAAAGCCGCTCCACACCACCTTCGGCATCCCCGAAGCCCGCATCGTGGCCTGTGGGGCACCGGATCAGTCCGTCTTACTGAAACGGATTGCCACACGCGGCCCGAATCAAATGCCGCCACTCGCAACGTCCCGGCAGGATGTTCAGGGCATCGCTATGATGCGGGAATGGATCGCATCCCTGAAGAAATGAGCGGAACGGTCACGCACGCCCTGCCAACCGGAGATAAAACGCCTCGAATCGCTGACACATCGCTGCCCGGCTGTATTCCTGCTCGACTCGCTTGCGAGCCGAAGTTGCGTACAGCTGGGCTTGGTGGGTGTCCATCAGCATCTGGATGATGGCCTGTGTGAACGCGGTTTCATCACCCGGTGGGACAATCCGACCATCGACCGCATCACGGATGAGCTGAGCATTTGCCCCGACATTTGTAGCCACGATCGCCCGACCGGCGGCCATGTATTCCAATAAGGCATTGGACATCCCCTCAGAATGCGATGGCATTACTGCGATGTCAATCGTCTGCAAAAATCCGGGAATATCAGTGACAGTCCCCCGGAGGATCAAGCGTTCTCCGAGTCCGGCTTCCGCGATCTGACGTTCCAATTCTGGCCGTTCTGGCCCCTCACCGGCCACCTCGAACACCACGCGGGGCACTTGCTCGCACACACGCCGAGCGATCCGAATGAGTCCGTCGATATTCTTCACGGGCCGCAGATTCGCCACGCACCCCACCCGCACGCAAGTTGGCCGAGAGAAAGGCGGCGGCCCCCCGGCGAACCGATCGAGATCGACCCCATTGGGAATGACCTCGACCCGCTCCGGGACAACAGCATCACGGTCGATCAGAGCCTGTTTCCCTTCCAGCGAATTCGTCAGAATGCCATCCACCAAAGGACTGAGCAGGCGATTCAGCAGACGATGCTTGCGTGTCAACCAGTATCCCAAGTTGTTGCGGACACGCACGATCTTCGGCACCCCACACCAGCGGGCCACTGGCACACCAAAATACGCGGAGTCCATGAAATAGGCTTGCAGCACATCAGGACGATGTTCTCGCAAGAATGCCGCCAATCGACGGGCTGCTGTCACCGCATGCCGACCCAGTAGCCGGGTCACTCCCAGTCGGAGTATGGGGCAATCGGAGGGTTCCAGACTGCGAGAATCGGGGTCCGTACCATCGAGCAGCACCAGCATCGGCTGAATCTGGGAGCGATCGATCGTGCGGATCAACGCGAGCAACTGCGATTCGGTTCCTGCTCGATTTAGACGATCAATCAGAAAACAGACTCTTACAGGCTGAATCACAACAGACGATACAGACGAGCAGGGTTGATTTCGGGTTGGAGACAGCAATTCCATCAGAATATCCGCCGCTTATCGTATAACCGCTGTGGGTTGTAAGGATGTCAGAAGTTGGATGTAGGCATCCGCCTGGGCGGAGAAGGTGAACCGTTCCTGCATCCGTCGCCGTCCCGCTGCCCCCATCCGTTGACGCAAGGCCGCATCGGCGAGGAATTCCCGTATCCGCGTGGCCAGCAGGTCCGGTTGAGCTGGCGGCACCAGAAAACCCGTTTCGTCATCGGCCACTACTTCCGGGGTTCCGCCCACGGCTGTGGCCACCACAGGCACCCCCGCTGAACTGGCCTCCAGGGCGACGTTCGGCAAGCCTTCCGTGTGAGAAGGCAGCACAAAAAGGTCTGCCCAAGGTAGGAACCGATCACATTCCGCCGTGAATCCGGGCATCTGGAAACGAGCCGATAACCCGAGTGCCGATACCAATTGTTCCAATCGTAGCCGTTCGGTCCCTTCACCAAAGAGTACAAAACGGGCATTCAGGACTTGTGAAGCGGCTTGTACCAGGACATCGAACCCTTTTTCCGGGCTTAGCCGCCCCGCCGCGAGAACGAGCGGTAAATTCTGAACTGATACAGGAAACAAACCTGCAAGCCGCTCCCGATACGTTGGGTCCGGTTGCGTGAAGGCGGCAAGTCGGGCACTGTTGCGAATCACCGTGAGTTTGCGTTCCGGCACCCGACACCGGCGTACTTTGGCCGCTTGGCCTTCCGACACGGCCACGACGTGGTCCATGAACCGCAGATGCCGTCGATCCAGTGCCTCGTAGACCCGTACTTTGCGGTTCTCGCCGGTCCAGCCGCGGGAGACAGCCACGGCAGGAATCCCGAGCCGCCGAGCCGCGATACGCCCGAGGAGGTTGGCCTTGTAACCGTGGCACAACACCGCGTCGATGGCGTGCTGGCGGAGCAACTGTGTCAATTCTCGCAGAGCGGAACGCAGATGGGGCGTATCGTGGTGCAACGCCAAGGCATCAAAACCGCGTTCCCGGACGACATGCAAAAAATCCTGGCAACGGCCACCTTCGGCGAAGCTCAGGAAGAACGTGCGCCAATCGGCTGGCAGATGCTCCGCAAGACCGAGCATTTGCCGTTCCGGGCCGCCGAAAAGGGTACTGGATGTCAGATGAACAATGCGCATCAGGGTTGGCAATCCTGCCGGTTCCGGGACGACAGCGGGAGTCTAGCCCGGTATCCGCGACCGTGTCGAGGCCAATCGGAGCGACGGGAACCGTTCAAACAAAGAAGTCTGCAACCCGACAAGAAAAACTCGGAAGAACCGTGCCGCCATCCAGCGTATCATCCGCGTCGTACTCCACTCCGCGATGATTGCCGGCATAGACCATCACCGTCTGTGTCTCCGGGTCCACAAGCCAGACAACCGGGACACCGTAAAAAAGGTAATCTTTGATCTTGGCGCGTACATCCGATCGGCGATCCGTCGGAGAGAGAACCTCCACCGCGAGATCGGGCGGAATCGCAAAGTATCCATTCGGAACCACGGGTTGACGGGCGATACTCCAAAAGGCCACATCCGGCCCACGCACCGTGTCCGGGTTCCGTTCCAGGATTACCCCCGTGTCATAGGTGGTCACCCAACCCAATCTCAGCGGGATCACACAATTCATCAGCAGGTAGGCAATCCGCGCACAGCAGACTCCGTGCTTCCCTTGGGGTGGCGGCATGACGATGACCTCACCACGGACCAATTCCAACCTGGATCCATCCGATGGTTCTGACAATTGCTGAAACTCAGTGAGCGTCACCCATGGCTTGGTCACGGTCGACATGCCGCCCCTCCGATTGCGTCTACCCGAGCGCTGGAAAGCCCGAGAAACTTTCACGATTTCGGCACGTTCACCCATTGGTGCGACTGGGCGGAATCCAGAATCGCATCGAGAACCTGTTGCGTTTCCAGGGCATCGCGGAATGTCGGACTGGCGGGCTGGCCGGTTTCCAGTCCCCGGATAAAGTCCGCGACCTGGTGGGTGAAACTGCAATCGTAACCGATCGAGAGGCCGGGCACCCACCATTTATCCATGTACGGATGCTCACCGCTGTTGTCCGTGACGTGAATCGACTTCCAACCCCGTGTGGGGCTGTCGTCTTTGTAATCGAACATCTGTAAGCGGTGCAGGTCATGCAAGTCCCAGAACAGGCTGGCAT
>JAIXLE010000199.1 GCA_026931725.1 Bacteroidales bacterium | reverse complement strand
AAGCCAAGGCCGAGGTGCTGCACTCCGCCGATACGTTTGAATGGTTCGCCGAGGAAGGCAAGCGAGCCTACGGCCAGATCGTCCCCAACAGCGTTCCCGGCAAACGGCATCTCGTCATCAAGCATCCGGTCGGGGTGGTGGCGGCAATTGGGCCGTGGAACTTCCCGATGACGCTCCAAGCTCGCAAGATCGCCCCGGCACTCGCGGCTGGCTGCACGATTGTTTGCAAACCGGCAAGCCAGACTCCCCTGTCGCTCATCGGCGTGATTGATTGTCTGATCGAAGCCGGGGTGCCCGCGGGGGTGGTCAACTACGTTCTGGGGCCAGCCGCGGAAATCTCGGAAGAGTTCATGACCCATCCGGCTGTGCGGAAGGTGAGTTTCACTGGCTCCACCGAGGTCGGCAAACTGCTGATGAAGGCCGCCGCCGATCAGGTCAAACGGCTCAGCCTGGAACTGGGTGGTCATGCTCCGTTCATTGTCTTCCCCGATGCCGACCCGGAAGTCGTGGCCAAGGCCGCCGTGATCGGCAAGTTCCGCAACAACGGTCAGGTGTGCATCAGCCCGAGCCGATTCTTCGTTCATGAGAAGATCGAAAAGAAATTTACCGAAGCCGCCGTGGAAGCGGCAAAAGCGCTGAAACTCGGCAACGGGTTGGATGATGGCATCGAGATCGGCCCAATGTTCGAGAAAAAAGCGATGGAGAACACCATCACTCTCATCGGCGATGCCAAGGCCAAAGGAGCCAACATCCTCACCGGCGGCAAACGCTGCGAGCGGTTCGACCGTGGGTATTTCTTCGAGCCGACCGTGCTGAAAGGACTCTCCCCCGATGCCCGCGTGCTGACCGATGAACCGTTCGCCCCGGTGATGCCGATTCTCGATTTCTCCCGAATGGATGATGTCATCGCCGCCGCGAACAACACCAAGTACGGCTTGGCCGCTTATGTCTTCACGAATGATCTGAGCGTGGCCTGGAAGATGGCCGAAGGGATCGAAGCCGGGATCATCGGCATCAACGATCCGGTGCCCGCCACGCCGCAATGCCCGTTCGGCGGGATGAAAGAAAGCGGCCTGGGCCGCGAACTGGCCCACGAGGGGCTAGAAGCCTATCTCGAAACCAAGTATGTCAGCCTGAAATTGCGGGATTGATGAAAATAGAAACTCGCCGACCGACACGCGGGGTATCGGACGGAGGGCCACGGGTTCGTTTCGGCAAAGTGCGACGAAACGCCCCGGAAATCGCCACCCCGGCAACACAACCGCTCCGCGTGAAGGTTCGGCGAGAAGTCGAACCGAGTTCAGCAGATTCTCTCGCCTGTAACGGCCTGTGAGATGGTACGGCTCGCACAGGCCGCATATGAACTACACTTTCAACAGAATCGCTCCCTCCCCGTTCCGCAGTGTGATCGTCGGGTTGGTCTGCACGGGACCGCGGGTGCCATCCGCATTCAGAAGCTGATAATTTCCAGTCAGTTGATGCTGAGTCGCGGTCGCATCATTGATGGTCCCAGTGCCCTGACCGAGCTTGTAGGAACGTGGTTTGAACAGCACGACCGCCTGACCATAATCTCGGCTGTACACGCGATAATCCAGGGCAGGGTTTTCTGGATCCGACCCCGTCGCCCAGACCGTCATGGCTCCGGTGGGTCGGCCTACGTTGACTTCCGCGGCGTGAATCCACGTTTTATCCCAATCCGCCGCCGGGTTGTCGCCGCCGAAGAACATGATCATCGTGCGATCCGGGTCGGCCATCAGGTAGTAGTAGGCGAGTGCCCCCAATTGCGTGCGGGGGTCGCTCACCGAACCGCCGCCACCGGGGTAGGTATCGAGGACGACATACGGCACCGGAATATCCGCGTTCAGACGATCCGATACCAATTTGGCAATGTCCAGCACCCCGGACCAGGTGGCTTGCATGGGGCGGAGGGCGAATTCCTCGATCACGCCGGTCGATTCCACCGCCACCGGAACCGCATCCGCCAGTCCGCCGACCGTATTGGTGAAGATCAGCTTGTTGAACGCCGTATCCCGTACCGTGGCGAGCAGCGACACATATTCGGCTTTATAGTTGTCCGTGGATTCGATCAGAGCTGCTCCGCCAGTGGGCAGACGGCCGTTCGAGTTATCTACAAACAGGCCATCAACAATCGGATTCGCGGCCAGCAGACGGGATTGATACTGGGCGGCCCACTGCTGCACAGCGGGAGAAGAGGGATTGACGACGTACCGCATCGGGCCGTAGTTCGGGTAATACAACCGAGACTCATAGACGAAACGGGCATCGAATCCGGTCTTCCGGCCAGCATATTCCGCATCGTTCAGGTAGCCATCACCATCGTGGTCTGCGGAGGAATCGAACGCGGGAATGACACCGCCGGTGAGTTTGCCACCCGAGTTATCGAAATCACGGCCCAGGATGGTTTTGGCAATCGGCACCTGATCCGCCGTTCCGGTCACGGCTCGAATCCGAACGTAGAAGAAGCGGTTGTCGCCGGCGTTCCCCGTGGCGGGCACCCAATCTTTCGGAGGGTCAAAAGTGATTCGGCCAGATTGGGTGAGTCCAGCGGTGCCATCCGCCAGCAGTGTCAGCGTCTTCCACTGAGTCACGCTGCCATCATGAGCCACGACTACTGGGTATTCCAGGGTCACCGCGTAACCGGCCCCGGCCCCCCGGCTCAGGTCGAAGTTGATTTCTCGGAACCGATCCGGGTAGCCGATCACGGTACTCGCATTTGCGGCCGGGAGCAGCGGCCCGGTTCCTCGACCGCCATATGCCGCGGATGTCTGGTCCACCCGGCTGGCATCAGCACCGGACAGGAAGACATCCCAAAAGCGATTAACCGGCGTGGCGGAACTACTGGCATTCTTCCAGGGGGTCGCTTGCGAAACATGGTAGAACGCCAGTTCCCGCGACACCCGCAGACGATCCGCCGTGTTGAGCCAACTCGGAATCTGATCGAAGTACATGTTCGAGAGATTCGTGTAAATGAGTTGCGGTGTGTCCGGGGCGGCTTGCTGAATCGTCCCTTGATAAATCACGTTCGGAATGACGAGATCCACGGCGGTCTGGAGCTTGTTCAGTTCAAATTGATCCAGCGGTGTGCCATTGTAGGCCAGTTGCGCAATGCGGATGTGATCGAAGTGTGCGGGAAGTTGTGGCCGCTTCGGATTGGCAATCACAACCGTCAGAGTCTGCGATCCGACGTTCCCCGCATTGTCAATGGCCCGGATGACCAGTTCATAGGTGCCATTGTGGAACCGAGTCGTATCCAATGTCCAGCTGGCCGGGGCGGATGACTTGGCATGAAGGGTGCGGCCTTCAAACTTAAACTCGACCCGCGTAACGGGGTTCACGGATTCCGCGGACATCGTGAACGTCAGCAACCCGCTCGTCGCTTCCAACGGTTGGGAAGCCGACGCGGTCACGACGGGCGGCGCGGCCAGGGAACGCGGTTGGAAGTCATCGAATACAATCTGCCCGGAATACGACGGTGTACGAGCCACCCCGGCAAATCCCGGATCATCGAGCCGGAAATCGACCGCTTCGAGGGCTGTGGTTTCGGTATCGACCCAGGTGCCAGCCGGGGAGAGCCACTGGCCGGTATCGGCCCGCTGCACGGTCGCAGTGATCCGGGAACCGACCGCCGTGATTTGCACATCCACCCACTTCTGACTGAAATAGTCCGCCGATTGCACCGAGCCGAGTACCGTTTGCACCCCGTGAATTCGGGCAACCAACTGCACCGTCATTCCGCGTGTCACGGTCAGACCGTAATAACTCGGCGTGGTGGAATCGAGATGCTCGCCGCGCACGAACAGAGTCGCCGGAATGAGAGAATCTGCCCGGACGGCGACTTTCGCGCTGGCATCCGAGGTGAGCGGCCCCTGCGTCCAGGCTCGCTGTTCAGACGCGGACCCACCTTCCAGAGCCAAGCCCTGTGCCCCGCTAAGCGACTGCTGAGCCGTCACCGCACTGCGGCCCGGCCAATCATTCTGCCAGCTGGCCCAATCGGTCGGCAAGGCACCGACAGCGGTACGATCGAACGACTCGACGGGAACCACGGCCGAGGGTACGTCGCGGGCTTCCAACCCCTCACACCGGAGACGGAACCGGGAGTTCTCTGGGTGCATGATCGGCGGGCGCTCCGTGCGGTGTGTTTCCTGAGCTCAACAACACCCCTGTGGGGGTGTTGCTCATCAAGATGGGGCGAAAAGAATGATGATGGTCCCATGCGCGATCACATGGGCGAGCGGACAAGCTCCAGCCGACCGCCAAGATATGCTAGTCTTCCCCATTTCTCAGGGGCTTGCGCGAGCGAGAGGTGCGAATCCTGACAAGAACGGAGATCGGTACTGGCAGGATGGCGAGAATCACAAGAACCCAACCATCCCGCGCAAATCGTCAAACGACACGAGGCGACAAAGATGCACCGCCTTCACCAACTCGTAAAACCCGGATTGTCGGTTGATGCTGCCCACCTTCCAGCGGATGCCCTGCGATCACGACGACCCGGTTGCCGACCTTCACGGCCCCGGCCAGGTAAGCATCCCGCACGGAGGCCATCATCCGCGATTCCCCCGGTTGCAGCGGGTTCATCAGAACGGGTGTCACGCCCCACGAAACCGCCAATTGCCGGACGATGGCCAGATTCGGTCCCAACGCGATCACGGGAGCCGCGGGCCGATGGCGAACAATGAGCCGAGCCGTGCGACCGCTGAAGGTCGGCGTCACAATCGCATCCACGCGGAGGTCTTCCGCCAGTCGGACAGCGGCTTCGGTGGTTTCCGTCTCGATTTCTTCGCCGGGCCGTACAAAGTCGAGCGGTTTGGGTCGGCGGTTCGATTCGTAAATGTGCTGCTCGGTCTGCTTGGCGATGTTGGCCATGCACTGCACCGCTTCGATCGGATATTCGCCGACGGCTGTTTCCCCGGAGAGCATCAGGGCATCGGTTCCATCGAACACGGCATTGGCGACATCGCTGGCTTCCGCGCGGGTAGGGCGCGGATTCTTCCGCATACTGTCGAGCATGTCCGTCGCGGTGATGACCGGCTTCCCGGCGGTGTAGGCTTCGAGGATCAACCCTTTTTGAATGGTCGGCACCTGTTCGAGCGGCATTTCCACGCCAAGGTCACCACGCGCCACCATGATGCCATCGAACGCGGCCACAATCGCGGAAGCGCGACGCACCGCATCCGGGCGTTCCACCTTGGCGAGGACGGGCACATGCAGCCCAACCACCGCGGCCGCTGCTCGCAACTCCGCCGCGGCTTCCGGCCCGCAGACGAACGACAACGCTAACCAGTCCGCCCCCGCTTTCGCGGCCACGCGGATCGCTTCCAGGTCACGCGGCGTGATGGGAGATGAGGTAATCTGGGTATCCGGCAGATTCACCCCTTTGTTGGGTAACAGTGTCCCACCGACGACCACTTTGGCGGAGAGCCGCTGCCCCACGATTGGCCCCGCTTCGAGTTGCAGGCGTCCATCGTCGAGCAGAATCCGTTGCCCGGCCTTGACATCGGCGAGGATCTCCGGCTCGGTGATGGTCAGATCCCCCGGCGCGATCGGGTTGGGGGCTAAGCTAAAGTAAAGAGTATCGGCTGGTTTCAGTGGCAAGGGGTCCGGCATCCGAATGCGGAGCTTGGGCCCCGGCAAATCGGCCAGCACCGCCACGACTTTTCCTTGACGTTCCGCCGCTTCTCGGAACCGGGTGACTCGGCCCAAATGTTCTGCTTCCGAACCGTGTGAGAAGTTGACGCGGGCCACATCCACCCCCGCTTGCAGAATCCCCGCGAGGATTTCGGGTGGATCGACCGCTGGCCCTAAGGTGGCAACAATCTTCGTCCGACGCATCGTGTTCATTCCGTGAAGTGTGTAAGCACGGTGGAACCCCCGTACCAACAGGTGTAGTGGATTGCATACGCGATTCAATCTGATGAACCGATGAGAGCCGTACTCGCATCGGCATCCCCGCGGATCGTTCCTATGGGTGTTCGCGGAAGGGATCCACAGGCCGGATTGATCGTATCTTGTCGTGCCGTATCAGGATCGGGCTTCGCTACTGGAACGGCATCACAACCGGCCTATTCACGACACTGAGTGCATTCACGAATTTCCTCGCATTCCAAAAAATCGTTCAAGTTCCACGTCGCGATAGCCGATTCCTACCGAACGGGGGCCGTGCCGATCGGTGGAGGGGACCACTGTCAGCCGGGCAACAGGGGAGAAACCATGAGCGACACCCGCGCACTACTGAACCGCATCTCGGCGTTCCGGCAACGGTTGGAATCGACCCCACCCCTGACCCCGGCGCGCAGCGCGGAAACGCATGCCGATGCGATTCCCGATCGAGCCGCCGCACTCAGCGGAAGTTCCGAATGGCTCGGCCATTCCTTGCGACTCATCACCGGACCCAAAGAAGACGAACCGCTCCCCTCCCGGTTGACCGTGCGTGCCCGGCGACTGCTGGAAGATGCGCAGGAGTTGGTCGCCATCCAAAAACGACTCTCGCTCGATCCGACGATGGTTGCACTTTCCGAAACGGCCACCGTACCCGGAGAACAGGAACCACCAGAGCCAGAACCGATTGTCACTTACCATCGCGCCACGGTCGCCCTCACCGAGACGGCCTTACGGTTGGTGCAGTCGTTCCCGGAATCCGCGGAGATGCAGATTCGGCTCTGCGAGGGGTTGGAATCTCTCTTGCAATCCATCCGAGAGCGTCTGGGGGTCGCCGAACAAGTCCTGCGTCAGCGGACCATCGAGCGTGACCGTGTGAGCCGACTGAGTCGGTTCCTCACGGCATTAGCAGCTGGCCAGCCGGTGTCGCTCCAGTCTTTTGCCACGCTAGCCGAAGAGATCCTCGACGAAACCCGCCGCGGGTTGCCGATCCGGTTCCTGTCAGCCGATCCGTTCGCGGGCCGCGGTCAGGATGCCGCGCCGCCGCCCGCGGAGTACATCGCCACCTGCTCGCTCACGGTGGCTCAGGTGGTGGCGCGGCTCGCTCCACACGATTATGAATGGGCCAGTCGTCCGCTGGTGCCCGTGGTGGCGGCGTTACTCATGGATGTGGGGATGTTGAAGGTGCCCGCGACGGTCCTCGGGTTGCGGAACGCCCTCACAGCGGAAGAATATCGACAGATCGAACGCCATCCCACGATCGGGGCCGAATTGGTCCGACGACTCATCCCCGAAGCGGGACCGGTGGCCGATGCCATCGCCGCTCATCACGAACGGCTCAACGGAACCGGCTACCCCCAGGCACTTTCCGCCGACGCGATTCCCTCACTCGCACGACTGTTGGCCGTGGCGGATACCTACGCGGCGATGGTGTCCGATCGCCCCCATCGGGCGGCGTTCGACCCCCGCGATGCCTTGACCGATATTCTGCTGGCCGCGGAACAGGGCCGACTGGATGGGGACATCGCCGAAAGTCTGCTCCATCTGTCGTTCCATCCGATCGGAACCGTGGTGGAATTGTCGGATGGTCGCGTGGGGACTGTCGTGGCGATCCATCAGGGCCGAGTCAATCTCCGGGCGACTTCCCGCCCCGTGATTGCCATTCTGACAGATGAACGCGGTGAACTGCTCGCCCGCCCAGAATATGTGGACTTGGCCACGACCGAACAAGGGGCGATCTTGCGTGCGTTGTCCACCAGTGAACGCCGCCGGCGATTGGCAAGCCGTTACCCGAACCTGTGCGGCTGACACGTTCACGCCCCCGCTCACGCGGATACCGGCTCCGGGTGCGCGTGAGCCGTCGAGGCCGTCCGAACAAGTCTTGTGTTGGTCAGAACACCTACAATCGGCTGAAGATCGGAGATTCCTTCCCCGATCCGGGTGCCGGCTCTTGCCCAGAACTCCGCGACCGGGTACCCTCAAAGTCAGCCCAATTCCCTTCGTCCGGTGGATCAGAGCCACGGGTTCGGAATGAAATGCAATAACCGTTACCGTGCGGCCTTCACGCTCATTGAGTTGCTGGTGGTGATTATGATTATCGCCATCATGATGGGCATTTTGCTGCCCGCGGTGCAGAAGGTTCGGGAAACTGCTGCGCAGATGACCTGCCGCAACAACCTGAAACAACTCGCTTTGGCCAGCCACAACTACCACGATGAGCGCGGGGCATTCCCTCCGGGAGTGGCCATGCCCGGTCGTGATGGTCGCTTTACGTCCGTATTCGTGGAACTGTTGCCGTATATCGACCAGGGGCCGCTGTACCAGCGTTGGGATTTCGTTCATCTCAACAATAACCGAGTCGGTCCTACTCCGCTTTCGGGAACAAAAATCTCGACGTTCCTCTGCCCCTCGCAGCAACTGATCCCGGCCAGTCCCGATCAGGGGATCACCACTTACGGAGTCAACGGCGGCCTGAAAACCTTCCCGGAATCACAGGCCAAAGATGAGGGAGTCTTCGCTTACAGTCATGCCCCCAACCGGGTGCAAACTCGACTCCTCGACATCTCCGATGGTGCCTCGACGACGTTCTTGATTGGAGAACGCCTAGTCGGCGATGGCGGTATCGACAGCTATTTGGATGCCCGCTGCCAGTTCGCCACGCCACCCTCACCCCCGCTGATGCTCTCCGGGACACTAACGGGTTGGGCCGTCTACCCGGATTCTGCCGGAAACAGCGGTGCCGGAGTCCTCTTAAGTGCCGCCGATGGATTGGGTTACACCATCAACATCGCCAACTATTACTTCCCCCCGCCACCCGATCCGCCGCCGCCCTTGCCGCCGAACCCTCCGCAACCGCCGGTCAACTGGAACTCGGTGAAAGATGTCATCTGGAAACGCATCAGCGCCTACGGCAGTCGGCATCCCGGCGGAATGAACATGGCCCTGGCCGATGGTTCCGTGCGATTTTACCGCACCAACACCGCGCTCATGGTGACGCAAGCCATGAGTACCCGCGCGGGCGGCGAACCGTATAGCGAATAACAACGGACAGCTTCACCCGCTGAATGAAAAGACCCATTCGCGGGTGAAACCGCCTTGTATGCAGTCTTTCATACCTGCATAGAATTTCCCTGCGCTTTCTTCGCACATCATGATGTGATGTGCGTCCCGTATTCTCTTCCCAAATGTCTCCCATAAGACGATGGTCCGCAATGACAGGGGTATTCTAGAGAATAACCTTGCGTTACGATTGTCATATTCTTAGAATGGCCGTGCTTCGTCATTTTGGGAGTCTTGGATGTCCACACCCACGCCCGATCAACCCGGCCGGCGGCCGCCCCTACCCGCGAACATGCAAGGGCCACCGCGTGTGCCCACACGTTCCTCACGCCCCGTGCCACCACCGATCCCGTCTTCTCAGCTCCAACCCGAGTTGACTCCACCGAACATACCGGAACCCCCAACTCCAGCCCCGCCGCCATTGCCGCCACAGTTCGCCGAGCCAACGCGATCGTCTGGGTTCGCCATCGTGGGTTTTATTGTGTTGGGCCTGGGGATGTTGGCCCTGGCTGGCGGGGGAGCAGTGCTGTATCTGAAATCCGAAAAATCCGTGGCAATAGTCGAAGACGCGGGCAAATCCACAACGCCACCGACTGCTGCCACGACCCAAACCGCCACGGCAGGAGCATCCGGCACCGCTGCCGAATCGGTGACTCAGCCGCTCAAAGGTCCGCAAATCTACAAACAACTCTTGAAGTCAACAGTCTTTATCCTGCATCAAGACGATCGCAGCATCAGTGCCGGAAGTGGATTCCTGGTTCACGGTCCACGCAAGTGGGTTTTGACGAACTTCCATGTCGTCGATGACCAGAAGCGTGTTCAGGTTTTCTTCCCAACATTTGTGAATGATGAACTCGTGACGGAGCCTAAATACTACGTCGATCACCAGGATGATATTGGGCGAATGGGCCGCGTCATTTCCACCAGCCGCGAGAAAGACCTGGCCGTGGTGGAACTGGACTCTGTCCCCGAGTGGGCCGTGCCTGTCTCGCTGAGTACGCGATCAGCCGAGGTGGGAAGTACGCTCTATTCCATCGGCGCATCCGGGATTGAATTAAAGGATTTATCCGGGACATTATGGCGGATGTCGACGGGTGAAGTGCGGGCACGCAGTAAACGGGTTGTGAAGTTCCCCGATCAAGTCGTTGATGCCACATTATTAGAGAGCCAAAAACCGATCAATTCGGGAGATAGTGGCGGCCCCAGTGTAAATCAATATGGAGTGCTGGTCGGGGTCGTCTCCATGTCGGACCCCCGGCGAGACTCCGTGAAATTCGATATTGATCTTCAAGAAGTGCAAAACTTCCTCACGGACTGCTCACGCCGGAGCGGGTGGACATGGGATGGCCCGGTTGCAGACAGCGTGACTCCTGAGAATGAAGAGGATATTCGTGCCAAGGTTTTAGCCGATTTGGCCAGCGACGATGCCGAAAAGCGACGCCGTGCGGTTCGGAAAATCGCACGGCTTGGGTCGGAAGCCCGTCAACTGCTCCCCCTTCTCATAGAGCATCTGGAAGATGCCGACCCACAAGTACGATCTGCAATCATCCATACGATCGAGGGAACATGGCCACCTCACAAATCGGATATTGCCCTGTATGAGAGCTTGTTACGCAAGGGTGGCAACACCGCCCGCATGGTCGCCGTGAAGCTCTATGCCCGTCACGCGGAATTGCGGATTCCCGAGGCGTTATTCACTCCGGTACTCGATGAATTGGTGGAGAAGGATACATCCCGCCAGATTCATGCCATTCGGGCATTGAGCCAACAAGGACAAGCGGCCAAACCGATCGCCTTGCGGGCGATTCTCCAAGCGGCACAGGCGGAATCCGCTGATGTCGCCGACCCCGCTTTCGCCCTGCTGGAAAAATGGTCGCCGATGACGGCTAGCGATGTCCCGGTTCTCAGTTCGGCTCTCACAGCGGCAAAAGCCTCGATCCGCAAGTTCGCGGTGACGCAGTTAGCCCCACTCGCGCCCGATGCCCCGACCGCGTTGAAATGGTTCTTACCGCTGCTGGAGGATACCGAACCCGCCATTGTGTTGGCGGCCATGGAAGGGCTGACACGCTGGGGGAAAGAGTCCCGTGACGCTTTGACGCAGTTCGTGAAACTCGCGGATGCACGCGATGCCAGTATCGCGGTGGCCGCACTCCAGGCGGTTGAGAAAACCGGGATGCCGGAGGATCTGCTGGCCCTATTGGTCAAAAAGGCTGCTGCTAATGATAGCCCCATAACCGTTCGTAAATCGGCGGCGGAACGCATTTTGGCACTGCCTTCCGTGGAAACGGAAACCGGCTTACCGAGTGTCGCCCCGTTGACGGCGTTCCCCGATTCCTCCATTCGGATCGCGGCCCTGCAACGCTTGGCATCGTACAAAAAAGGGGCACGCCCGATGCTCTCCCGGATCGTGGATCGCCTGGGCGACAATGAAGAAGCGGTGCAACTCGCGGCATTGGCCGCCTTGCAAGACGTAGGGCCAGACCCGACTCACCTGGAACCCGTCGCCGCGTTGATCGGAGAGGATCGGTCAGAATCCGTGGCTCTGGCGGCGATCAAGACGCTGAATCAGATTGGCCCCAAATCCGTTGATCTCCTGGCTCGGCTTCTGACGCAAAAACAGCCCGCCACCATAGCCCGCGCGATCGTCGAGCAACTCGGCAAGTTTGGCCCGGATGCCCAAGCCGCCATCCCGGAAATACTCGCGGCACTCGATCGCGCCGGGCATCCATTTGGGGAACTGCGTCTGATGCAATTAGCGGAAGTCGATAAGGGGAACGCTTGGACTCCTGACCCCGCATCCGATGCCTTAACTCGTATCGGTGGGGATAAACTCGCCGATGCGGTCGCGCCCTTATCGGAGTGGGAGTTCAAGACCATTGGCGGCCGCAAAATCAAACAAGCCAAACGTGCCCCGAATCTCGGAATTCAGTTCTGGGCCGTCGCGGTTCTCGCCAACATCGACCCGAAGACGCTCTCGGCGGAACGGCGGAAGTCCATCAAAGAACGGCTCGGTTTACTGGCGAAATACGACCCGAACGCGATCGTGAAACAAATGGCCGTTCATGGCCTGTCCAAGTATTGAGGATGTGCCGTATCCGATAGGCCGAGTTCGTGTTCCATCTCATTCTCACTTGATGGAACACGAACTCGGTTTTTTCTGACCTGATTCAGTCACAGCCGAAGCGATCTCATCAAAGAATGTGTGAAACGCGGTGGGATCCACTCAAGAGATTTCCGGCGGGGTAATGCATCGGGCGATACACAGTCGGGTTATTCGGCCTTCACGGGAACAGCCACCACAAGCCCGGCGAAACGGGGTTTCTTATCCGTGATCGGTGCGGAGCGGGTATGGCAAGCGACACACCCCGCATCCAACGGAATCGGACCCGCTCGGTAGTAATACCCGTTTTCGACACGGCTATACATCGGCTTGCCCGCAGAGAGTTCCTCAGCGGCTTTCTTTTCAAAAGCGGTCGTCGGCTCATTGTTGATGCTCATGGCGGGGGTGTTCACCGAAATCCAGTGAATTTTCACGCCCCATCGTTCATCCACACGGTCAAAGACATCTTCCAGGGCGCGGGCAGGTAACACGGCTCCGTCACGCCGGAAATAACGGTGATGGATGACATCGAGCGCGTCCGCGAACAATTCATGCATCATCTCCGCTCGCTCCTGTGCGGTTTTGAGCGGGACACGATGCGAATTTGTCACGGTGGACGCGGGCTGGGTTGGTGGTTCCGCTTCGAGGCGTTGGGTACAGTAGAACGTCCCCGCGGCAGCGGCCAAGGCGAGGACACCGAGCGTCTTGGGCGTCATGATGAGCCTTTCTCGTGTTGGGTAGTCATATTCCGCGGTCGAGGTTGACGGGAATCGTGTGGAAACCCGTCGAGTATGACCGCTTCTGGTGGGGTACCGTCATCGCGGTAGCGGGACCGCTGTCGTGGTGTGCGGATTCCGCCATCGCTTCATGATATGCGAACCCCATGCCATTCGCCCCAACACCGCGATTGCCAACGCCAAAGACGTGACTCCGAAGCCAGCGTAAATGTCCGCAAACACCAACACATCGGCCTGGTAGTTGACTGAGCGGAACATCAGGGCCGCGGCTTTGCGAGCCGGTTCGGAGGAACCGCTCAAAAAATACGTTTCTTCCAATTGTTGCGTGCGATTCGTGATTTCCGTGGCCTGAATGTAACCCCGGTCTGCCACATAGGAATATTCCCACTGGTGCCCCATCAGCAGGGCGGTGGCCAGCAAACCAATGCCGACACCGGCTCCGAGGAACTGGGCCGCGTGCAGCCCGACTTCAATGCGGGCTTCTCGAACCGGATCGCGGCCAGCTCGGTGGGTTTCCGAGAGGATCACCAAACCAAACCCCAAACCGATCAAGAATCGTCCGGGAGCCATTTCCCAGACCTGCGGGGCGGCGAACCAGTTGAATTCCACGACGTTCTGCACGACCCAGAATGGCCAGCCGAGCATTTGAAAATGCGCATATCCCATTCCCAACGAGATCGCCAGGAACCCGACAGCGGTGCTGAGTCGGCCGGGCCGCGTGGCGCGCCAAGTGAGTCGACCCGCAAACAGGGACACGGCTGCCCCCAAGCCCAACGGTAGGATCAGGCAAGCCCGTTTCCACTCATCGACGTTAATCAGCAGGCCGCCGAAAATCCCTGTTTCGGAAACCTGGAAGAATTGCACCATCCCCGCGAAGGCGATGAGCATTCCGCGTGTTAGTCCTTCTTGTGCTAATGAGAAGGTCAACCCCGGCCAGGCCGACCAGATCGTGAGAATGACCATCAGCGTGCCGCAGAAGCCGACGAGCAGAACGGTACGGTTGTGATGCCACCCTTCCAGTTGCCCCCAATGGAGGAGATACCAAGTACAAGCCAGTCCGATGGCGAATACGGGGAAAGACGCAAACTTCCCCTGAATCCGTGGTGGTGGGAGTTGTGGCGGTGTCAGGGGGATCACGCA
>JAIXLE010000119.1 GCA_026931725.1 Bacteroidales bacterium | reverse complement strand
CGGTAGCACGGTGGTCATGTACGAAGGGGCTCCGAACCAACCGCGCGAAGATCGCTTCTGGGAAATCATCGAAAAGTACCGTGTCTCCGTGTTTTACACCGCCCCGACCGCGATTCGGGCCTTCATCAAATGGGGTGACCATTGGCCGAAAGGGCGGGATCTCTCCAGCTTGCGGCTGTTGGGTTCCGTGGGTGAGCCGATCAACCCGGAAGCCTGGATGTGGTATCACGAAGTCATCGGCAACGGCAAATGCCCGATCGCCGATACCTGGTGGCAGACGGAAACGGGTTCGATCATGATTGCCCCGCTTCCAGGGGCGACCCCCACCAAGCCCGGCTCCGCGACCAAACCGCTCCCCGGCATCATCGCCGATGTGGTCGATAAGGAAGGGAACTCCGTGCCACCGAATCAGGGTGGGTTCCTCGTCATCAAGAAACCATGGCCGTTCATGATGCGGACGATCTACGGCGACGATCAGCGGTTCAAAGAGACTTATTGGAGCAATTATCCTGGTATCTACTTTACCGCGGATGGTGCCCGCCGGGATGAAGATGGGTACTTCTGGGTGATGGGCCGAGTCGATGATGTCCTGAACGTCTCAGGCCACCGACTGAGTACGATGGAAGTCGAAAGCGCCTTGGTCAATCACCCGAAAGTCGCGGAATCGGCCGTCGTCGGGCGACCAGATGACTTGAAGGGTGAGGCGATCTGTTGCTTCGTGACCTTGAAAGTCGGTATCACTCCCACGGATGAATTGAAAGCGGAACTCAAACAGCACGTCGCGCGGGAAATCGGTGCCCTGGCCCGACCCGATGATATTCGATTCACGGATGGTTTACCGAAGACCCGCAGCGGCAAGATCATGCGACGACTCCTCCGCGACATCGCCGCGGGCCGGGAAGGTACGCAAGATACCACCACGCTCGAAGATTTCACCATCCTGGCGAAACTCCGGCAGGATGATGAATAAAATGACGGTCTGATCACTATATTGTATCGTTCTATTCTCTGCTCTGAGCCGCTGGGATACAGCGGCTCAGAATGATACATGAATAACATGAACCCGACAGACTCCTACGCGGAATTGCTCCGACACACCCGCGATGTCGCAGTGTTGAACTCCTGCTCAGCGGTGCTGGGTTGGGATCAGCAAACGTATATGCCACAAGGCGGAGCCGCGTTCCGCGGAGAGCAACTGGCACTTCTCGCTGGCCTGGCGCATCAAAAAGCGACGGCCCCCCGCATCGGTGAGCTGCTCGCGGCGATCGAGAATACCGAGGTGGTGGCGGATCCTGATTCTCTTGCGGCCGCGAACATCCGGGAAATTCGCCATAGTTACAATCGCGCCACCAAACTGCCACAACGGCTCGTCGAAGAACTCGCCCGAGTCACCACGACCGCACAACAGGTCTGGCAAGAAGCGCGATCACAAAATGCCTATCCGCTCTTTCAACCGCATTTAGAACAGATTCTCGCGCTCAAACGGGAAGAAGCCGATACCATCGGTCATACCGGCGAACGATACGATGCCCTCCTCGATGAGTACGAACCCGGCACGACTACCGCCGACATTCAAACCCTGTTTGAGGAACTGAGTCGCCATCTGGTGCCATTGATTCAACAGATCACCAGTCGAAGCACCCCGAACACGGAGATTTTGCGCCGCGAGTACCCCGTCGAACGGCAACGCCTCTTCGCGGAATCCGCGGCGGCGGCCATCGGGTTCGACTTCCAAGCGGGTCGACTTGATGTGACCACACACCCATTCTGCTCCGGCTTCGGCCCCGGAGATTGCCGGATTACCACGCGGTACAATCCGCGCTTCTTCAGTGAGGCGTTTTTCGGCGTCCTGCACGAAGCCGGGCACGGGATGTACGAACAAGGGCTTCCCAAAGATCAATTTGGGACACCAAGCGGAGCCTACTGCTCATTGGGTATTCATGAATCGCAATCCCGTTTCTGGGAAAATCAGATTGGCCGTAGTTTTCCGTTCTGGCAACACTTCTTCCCCAGGCTGAAACAGGCTTTCCCCACGACGATCGGTTCTTCATCACTGGAGGAATTTTTCGCCGCGATCAATGCCGTGCAACCGTCCCTGATCCGCGTGGAAGCCGATGAGGCAACGTATAACC
>JAIXLE010000122.1 GCA_026931725.1 Bacteroidales bacterium | reverse complement strand
GTGTATATGTGGCTTGTTGTGGCGGCGTGTACGTCGGTGGTGACGGTGGTGTATATGTGGCCTGTTGTGGCGGCGTGTACGTCGCGGGAGGTGGGGGTGCTGTCGGTGGCGTGTATGTCGATTGCGGGGTCGGAACGGGGGCGTTTCCTGACCAGAAATTCGGTGTGGGGGCTGCACTCGGCTCGGGCTTTGGAGTGACTGGAGTTGGGGCAACTGGGGCAACCGGCTCAGCGGCTGCGGGGGGGTAGGTGTGCCAACTGTTAGAATAGGAAACGGCAAATGCGGGTGGAGCGGTTGGACTGGGAGCAAGCGGCGGAACAGGCTCGGGAGCAGGCGGCGGAGTCGCAACTGGTGGAAATCCGAAAAATTCGGCGGCGGGTGCGTTAGGAGTGTCCGCCGGGAAGAATGCCATCGGTTCCGGTGGAGCGGACGGGGTGGCCGCGCCGGGTAATTCCACTTTGCGGCGTTCTCCCATTCCTAAGACATCTTCACCATCGTCAAGGTCTTCATTAAAAATGCTTTCTACGCATTCGGTGGCAGGGCGTGGTCCGCCAAAATCCGAGAACAGGTTCTCGTTGGCTTCTTCTACGGGTGGCTGCGGTTGGGGGGCAGTCGGTGACTGGGCGGTGGGTGCGGAAAATGGGAACCCTTCGAGAGAATGCCAACCGGACCCTGGGGCAGGAATTTCGGAAACGGGCAGCGATCCTGGGAGTACGGTGGCGGAATCCGGCCCTGTGGGCTCACCCAAGGGGTGATGTGACACCACATGGGCCTGACAATGAGGGCAATGCGTGGGAGCAGAGGCACCACCAGCGGAGGTCGGGATCGGGCTGTGGCATGTTGGGCAATAGCTCATCTCAGGTTGCATATCGACTCCGAGCGGTGAATATCTGGGAATACGGGGGAATCAGCAGGTGCTATTGACGGGGGAGTTTGGCGCTCGGGGTTGCATCACCCGATTCACGGCCGATTGCCCAGTTGAGTCCGCCCAGCAAGTGCTTTTGGAAGCGTGGGTCTTTCCACACCTCTTTTCGGTGTCCGAGGGAAGTATAAAACACTTTCCCCTGTCCGTAATTCTGGCACCACGCCACGGCGTAATCCTGGTCGGGTCGTTTTCCTTTTTTCACATCAATCGACGTGTTATCGACACTCAAAATGATGTGCAGTTTCTCCCGGCTATAGGGGCCGTTGGGGTTGAATTGATAAATCTCATCTGTGATTTCCGAACCCGTCTGGAATCCTGCCGCGGCGGGGTGTTTGGGGTCTTCCACCTTCAATTGGATTTTCTGGTGCCAGGGGTGGCCGTCGAAGAATCCGCCGATCAGGTCGCCATAAGGGGTATCATAGAGCGTATCACTCGCACAATGTGTCCCGGCGAAGGCACCGCCTGCCTTCACCCAAGCCAGTAAGTCCGCGAGTTCCGCATCGTTCAACGGAGACTGTTTGTTCCGTTTACTACCCGTGGTAAAGAACAGAACAATGTCAAACTTCTTGAGCGTGTCCGCGTTGATTCGTCCAATGTTGTTGCGTTCGACAGTGACACCCGTGCGATTGCGGAACTCCGCGCTGTATTTTTCGAGCCAGGTGACTTCCTTCGCGGCCTCGTCTTTTGAGGGTTGGAATCGGACTTTCTGGTCCGGGTCGCCGGTGAAGCGGTAGCAAGTGACCTCGTAACCGTGGCGAGGACCGATTTCCTTGAGCGTTTCTTCGGCGAGGGCTACGGAATCATGAATGAAGCCGCCGCTGTGCGTGACGAGCAGCAACCGCTTCGGTTTGGCGGCCGGGTCCGCGGCATGCAGGAATGTGGCTGTACCCAACAAAAGGAAGCCGAGGAGGATTTGCCGGGAGAGAGAATTCACCTGTCGCTCCGATCTGGTCCAAAATGGGTGAATCGTGGGGATCACGGATCTCACTTAACCGGATTGTAAATATCATGCGCAGGACCGGGCAACGAAAATCCCGGACTCCTTCGGACTAGATGAAGCACCACGATGAGCTGGACTCTGATTTATTCGTTGTTAGCGGCGGGGGCTGGGGCGTGTATCGCAATGCAAGCCTCCGCGAATAACCGATTTCGTCAGCATTTGGATGACCCGCTCTGGACCGCGTATCTGTCTGTTTGCGGCACGATTGCGTTTTCCACCTTGGTGATGCTGATTTTGCGGTTCCCAGCACCGTCCCTCGCCGCGGTGGCCGGTACACGCTGGTGGTACTGGATCGGGGGACCGCTGGGGGCGCTGATCGTTCTGGCCGGAGCCACGCTGGTTCGCCATTTGGGGGCGGCCGCGTTCATTGCGCTCGTGGTCGCGGGGCAACTGTTGGCGGCGTTGGTGTTGGATCATTACGCTCTGATGGGACTACCCGAAAACCCGATCACGGGAAAACGCCTGCTCGGGGCCGTGTTTGTGATTCTGGGTGTGATCTGCATGAAGTATCTGTAATGAACATCTTCATGGATGAGATTACGAAGAATGCGCTTTCCGTGGGCGGGTGAGCATCGTTTGGGCGGCGGCCACAATGGCCGTTGGTTCCGCCATCGCCCCGATGCCGGTGTCTCCGCAGGCGAGAGTCTTCGTTACGGGGCCGACAATGTGCAGGCCCGCGGCGCGGTCGTTGATCTGTGCGACCAATTGCTCCGCTTGGAGGTGGCTCGGAATGTGGCCAGCCCCGAAATCGACCGCCAAGGCACGCAGGTGTTTTCGGGTAAACGGGTGTTCCCACATCAGCGTGTTCATGGCCGGAGCGAACACGATGGGCCGGGTCAGATCCCAGGCTCGCCAGACGCACGTCAGGCAGTTGTCGCACAACCCGACCGCCAGTTTCCCCAGTGTGTTCGCATCTAACGGCGCGAGTAGGAACAAATCCGCCCATTTGCGCAGTTCGATGTGCAGCACCGGCGCACCGCGTGGATAGCCCGTAGTTGGCCATTCATCCGCGTCGCGGAACACCGGGCACGGGATGGCGGCTCGATCCAAGAAGTAGCAGGCGGCCTCGGTCGCCACCACACGCACATCATGGCCTGCTTCATGGCACTTCGTGACGAGATCGGGGAGTTTGATCGCCGCGACGGAACCCGTGGCCCCGATGAGGATGTTAGCCATGCCGGGCTCCCTGGTAGCGCTGGATCAGTTCCAGGGCGAGCATCAGATAGTCGGCCAGTTCTCGGCGGGTCACACGCTCATACCGATTCTGGATGGGTCCGACATACGCGGAATGGGCTGATCCTTCCAGCGTGTTCGCTACCATCAAGTCGGCTTGCGATTCCTGGCGGGACTTTTCGGCGACTTGCAGCAACTCCGCATCTGTGATGCCCACTTCCAGTTTGAATTTCACCAACAACCCCCGAAACCCCCACGCGGAGCGAATACGGTCGATCAGTTTCGGTGCCCGCACCATCCGAAACCAGAGTTCGGGTTCGTGGCTCTTGATCTTGCCGCCCCGGCGTTCGCCAAGCTCCGGCGTACCGACTCGGTGTTCCCATTGGTTCGTCCGAGCGTTGAAAAAGGTGCCGTTCTCCGGGGCGTACACACCCGCACAGAGGAAATCACTGACGGCGGCCGAGTGAATAATCGCGTCGTACTCGCCAGATTTAACGTGTTGCTGCATCAACTCCGCGAGTTGGTCAAAAGTCTGGTAAGGCAGGATCGTCACACGCCGAGCCAGCTCATCAGCGGGAATGGGCAAATCGGCGAGCGTTTCGGGGTGCGAAGTCAAGACCGTGGTAGAATGCCCGCGTGCCCAAGCCGTGCGAGCCAGCATCGCTCCGGTACGGCCAGTGAAGATGTTCGTCACGACGCGGACACGATCAATCGGAGCCTGGGTATTTCCCGCGGTTATCAGCAGCTTCATCCGGGACTCGATCGGGCCAGGGTGTGGCGGGCGAATCCGAGTTATTGTATCGCTTGGGGGGATCCGTGCGATGGCAGTGGTGGGGCGTTCTCATACCCTCATAAAATCGTCATCGGGGAAGCCTTTCCTGCCAGACTTGCCGGTAAGCCGATTCCAAATGTCGGAGATACCGGGGGGCATCGCAGATCACGGAGGCGGCCATGCGTCCGCGAAGTTCTCGGCGGATCTCCGCGAGTTCCGGCCGTCGGTGGGACCATTCTTGCACCATTCCCACCAGTTGCGCGGGCGATTCCGCGATGCATCCGGGTAATCCGATACGGGTCATTAACCCTACCCCTTGCCGGGAAACATAGGAGGTTCCTCTGACGGTCAGAACGGGTACACCCATCCAGAGCGCATCACAAGTGGTGACACCACCGTTGTACGGGAACGGGTCCAGATACAGGTCAAACTGTTGATGCCGGGCGAAATACTGTTCCGGCGGCAACCGGGGAAGCAGTTCCACCCGATCCCGGAGAACCCCGGCTTGCGTGACCCGCTCCAAGAGTCGTTTGGCACCCATTTGCGCTTGTCCGGCGAGTAACACCAACCGGGTGCCAGGAACCGCACGCAGAATCTCGATCCAACTGGTAAGGCAGGCATCGGAGAGCTTGGCGGCGTTATTCAGACAGCCGAGCGTGAACACTCGTTGGCTCAGTGCGGGTAACGGGCCGGGGGCCGGTGCCGAATCGGGGGGCCGGTACACCCAGGCGACCTCGGGCAGTCGCAAGGGCGTTTCGCAGGAAGGCGTGACCGGGCCGGAAACTGGGTCCGAAATCGGATCGGTGATCCGAAAATCAACGGCGGGCATCCCAGTCGTGTTGGGATAACCGAACAACGTGGCTTGTACGGGGGCGGGTCGTCGTGCCAACACGAGCAAACGGTTGGACGCGGTGTGTCCGCCGAGGTCGACCAGAATGTCGATCCGGTCCTCCCGAATCTGCTCGGCTACGGCAGCGTCTGACATCCCCACGATCGGTCGCCATTGGTCGGCGAGTTTGCGGAGCTGTTCCGTGGTTTCATCCGGGCGGAGGACGTTGGCATAGGCGAAGAGTTCGACCTGACCGCGATCGTGATGCGTGAGCAGCAGTTCGAGAAACCCGGACACGGTGTGTGCCCGGTAATCCGCGGAGAGGTAGCCGACCCGCAACCGGCGCTGGGCATCGTGCGGTGTGGGAATGGGAAGAGGCTCTGGGGTCGGCCCGGCATGGCGTTCGGCCCAGGCTCGGTGTTCGGCAAAAACCTGCTCTGGGGTCAGCTGCGAGGAATAGTTCAGCTGCAATAACAGGTTACTGTGAACCGGAACTGCGTTCGGGCGGATCGAGAGCGAATGCCGAAGACAGCTAATGGACTCTTCCGAACGTCCCTGCTCGCCGAGGTTCGTCCCCAGGTTGCTCCAGGCATCGGCGAAATCGGGTCGGCACTGCACGGCCTGTTGATAGTGAAAGAACGCATCATCTTTCCGGTGCAGCGTTTCGAGCGTCAGCCCCAGGGCGTTGTGGGCTTCCGCGTAATCGGGCTTGAGATGGAGTGCGTGCGTCAACGATTCCTGAGCGGGAAGCGTCTGCCCAGCGTTGGCGAGTGCGAGGCCGAGGTTGTAGTGCGTGCGGGGGTCGCTCGGCTTCCGCTCGACAGCGGCACGAAACGTGGTGATGGCTTCGATGAGTTTCCCACCGCGCAGCAGGCAATCGCCGAGGCGGAGGTAAGCATCCGCGTTCTGCGGTTCGAGGCGGACAGCTTCGCGGAAACAGGCGGTGGCAGCGGGCAAGTCTTCCAAGGCGGACAGACAAAGACCTAAGTTGAAGAGTGCCCCAGAGTGACTGGAACGGGCCGCGAGACAGGCCCGGAATTCCGCGACGGCTTCGGGAAATCGACCCGCTCGGCGATAGAGATTGCCGAGGTTGAAATGGGCATCCGGGTGATTCGGCACAACAGCGAGCGCCCGAACGTAACATTCCGCGGCGGCATCCGGTTGACCCGCTTGCACGAGTAGCACACCGAGGTTGCACCAACTGGCCGCGTGCTGAGGAAACTGGGTGAGCAGCTCACGATACATCCGCTCCGCAGCGTCCCGGTCCCCGGCTTGGTGTCGACCCGCGGCGACTGCGAACAACTGTTCGACATCGGGCATGAGCGTCTCGTTTCAATCGGCCTGGAGAAAAGTTCGCGGCTCTGCCAGTTCCAGAGCCGGATCGACACCGAGAGCAACTCGTTGTGACGCGAATTGATCCGTGGTAAACGGGCCGTGAAGCCTATCGTCTCGTGTATCGAGTATCCAAAACTGATACTTCCCGGTTCGTACACCGCAACAATCACCAGGAGAGTGACGAATCATCAATTCTTGTTCAGCGAGAATGTATCGCTTATCCCAGGCAACTTGTGTCACCAAACTATCAATGGAAGGTAATTCCCCCTGATTCTTCGCCTGATCTTTCGGTTCATAGGAGGAGATGCTTGTGCAATGGGCATGGTTGTGCCAAATTCGATAACCACCTGGCAAATCGATATGATAATCGGTAATTCCACAGGAAATGATCATAGCCACCCAGCCAAGAAGTGCGACTGCGGTGGTTATTCGATACAATACAACGCCTTTGACCGGATGATCGGCCATGCGACTCCTTTCGCGCAATACTCGGCTTACTCGCCGACGTAGGGCAGCAGGGCCATGAAGCGGGCGCGTTTGACAGCGGCGGAGACAGCACGCTGGTAAGCCGCGCACAGCCCGCTTCGCTTGCGGCTAAACAACTTCCCTTGGCCGGACATCAGCTTCTTCAGTGAGGAAACATCTTTGTAATCGACGAACGCGGGCCGGGGGCAGCCTTCTTTCGTGCAGAAACGGCACCGATTCTTGCTGCTCCGCAACTCCTTCTTGCTCACCATGACTGCTAACGCCTTTCAACCAGTGTGTACGGGTCCGATTCTCGGATTCGGAAACCATCAGGTTAGGGACCGACTATTCCCCTGTCAACTGAGTCCGCGGAGAAGTGCGCGGATCTGTTCCCAGAACCGTGATTCTGATGGCGGTTTACCCCAACTGGAATACCATGACCGTTATTCCATTGTGTCTCACAATTCGCAGGTTCAATCCATGATGGGCAAGCTCGATGGGCAGGTGGTGGTGATTACGGGTGGTGGGTCCGGTGTGGGCAAGGCGGCGGCACGGTTGTTCTTGCAAGCCGGTGCCCGCGTGGTCATTTCGGGGCGGAACGCCGATAAACTCACGGCCGCGGCGGCGGAATTGAACGCCGGAGAAAAGTTGGCGACCATCCCCACGGATGTCGCGGATGCGGCCCAGTGTCAACAGCTGATCGACCAGGCAACGGAGCGTTTCGGTCAGGTGAACATTCTGGTTAATAATGCTGGGATGAATTTGAAAGATCGGGCCTTCCGGGAAATGACCCCGGCCGCCTGGGATACGATGATCCGGGCCAACCTCGATGGCACATTCTACTGCACCGCGGCCGTGCTGCCGCAGATGCTCGCTCGGAAAGATGGCTTGATCGTGAATATCGTCTCGGTCGCGGGAAAGCGGGCGAATCCGCTTGGCGGTGTTGCCTATGTGGCCTCGAAATTCGGCATGGGAGCGCTCGGCACCGTGCTGGCCAACGAGGAGCGGGAGAACGGTATCCGCGTCAGCAACATTTACCCTGGCGAGATTGATACACCCATCTTGGAACAGCGGCCCCGACCAGTATCTGAGGAGCAACGCGCCGTCATTCTCAAAGCCGAGGACGTGGCCGAAGCCGTGCTGTTCGTCGCCTCGTTACCGGCGCGGGTGTCGATCCCAGAACTGATTATGAAGCCCAGCGTCCATCCGTATTGGTAATCGTCTGGCGGGAGTGTCTGGCTCTTATCATGGTTTTATACTTCTGACTGTGTCGCCGCCTCATGGGGGTGCGGGGTGCCCGTGCTTTGCGATGGGGTGAGCCGTAAGGCCGAACGTGTCGCACGGAGCACTTGTTCCATCGTCCAGGGGATCGGCACCGACTCACCCTTGAGCCAGAGTGGCAACTGATCGTCGAAGTGTGGACTGAACGGGTTGCCGGATTGACCCCCGGCCAGCACGAATCGGCTTTCCGAAAAGTCGGCGGTGTCGAACACTGTCCGCAGGTTGGCGATGGTGTGGGTCGGCGCGGTCGGGTGCGTGGGTCGGCATCCGGCTTGGCTCACCGTGTTCTGATCGCCGCCGATCGGGAGTGGCCCCCGGTTGATGAGCCAGCCCAGTCCACGGATTTTTCCCAACACGGGGTGTTTGAGCATGAGGGGCCGCACATCGCCCCACTGCCACCATTGCGGGCCGGGTCCGAATCGCTTCCGCAGATCAGGCACGATTTCTTCCAGCACGGCTTCCATCTCATCCGGCCAGGAGCGATCGAACCAGCCCGCCGGTTGCTCCCGCAGCAGTGACACCAGATGAGCCACTCGCCGATCCGCGAACAGATTGTGGCCGATGGCCCCCAATCCGCTCGCTCCGAGAGCAATGCGCCAGGATTGCGGAGCCCGTGACCGCGCCACGCGGGTCGCCATTGCGGCCAGGAACAGTTCCCACACGGTCGCCGCTGGAGAATCCGCGTTCACGCACCCATCCCATGCCGCCAGGAGTTCCCAGGCTTCGCGGGCCTGCGGGTTTTGGGGTTCCCGTGCCAGGATGATCGACTGGATTTCGGCCCACGGTATCGAATCCTGATTCATTTGTAAAGTCTGGCAATCGCTCACACGCCAGCCGACTGAGTGGTTAGCTAACTGTTGACGAATGACCGCGGCTCGGTACGGGTCCATGAAATCCCGGCCGAGAAACGCATCCGTGGGGGCTAGGGAGCGTGGGTCCGTGTTCGCTGAGGCCAAAAATCCCGCCTCTGGGTTCACGCTGTGCGGCATGGACTCAAAGGGTACGAGTTCGGTTTCCCAGCCGATGTTTTCGGCATCCGCGGGGAGGGGAATCAAACCGTGGCCCGATCGTCGTTGCGGTAACTGCCCCGCGAGTTGGTAGCCGATTGTTCCGCCGGAATCCGCGTAGAGCAGATTCAACGGCATTACGGGCCATTCCCGGAACGACTGGCGGAAGCTGGAAAAATTCTGGGCGGTGTGGGCATCGAGGAACCCCCGCAACGGGAGCGGATCGAGCCAGACCGCCCGCAAGGATAACGCTATCGCCCCCAGTTCGGGGGCCAGTGGTGAGACAATCGGACCACGCGGCGTGATGAGGACATCTTCCACGATCGGGGCACGGCCTTTCACGGCAATGACTTCTTGGACCATCTCACAGACGGTAAATGAACCATCGGCTTCGCGCACGGAACGGCCATCTGGTCCCACCGTTTCCTGGAAGAAGTCCGTCACGTCGGTCAATCCGGCGGTGACACCCCAACAGGCATGGCCATTGTGACCGATGGGGAACGTGGGTGCCCCCACAAACGTGGCCCCGGCGACCGCGCCGCTCGGCCCCTGGACATGGGCCAGATACCACGGCGCGGGGAGTGTCGGGGACAAGTGCGGATCATTGGCGAGCAGCGGTTTCCCGGAGAGCGTGCGGGAACCCGCGATTGCCCAATTGTTCGACCCACCGCCGGACTGTACGAATTGGCGGAACAGTGCGAGTTCTGCCATCAGAGCATCCAGTGCTGGCAGAGCGGTGTTCGGTAATGCGGGTGCCAGCGAGGAGACAGGGTCCAATTGGTGGAGAGCATCGGGACCATCGGTCAACAGAATCCGTAGCCGGGCCAGTTCCACATCCCAGTTCGAGGGAAGCAGAAACGTACTCAGCTTGAGATACGCCAGCACGTCTGCCGGGTTCCACGGAGACGGCTCGCCGCCGAGCAGGCTGAACTCGTGCGGTTTATGGGGTAAGCCTTCGGTATATCCGGCGTTGATGCCGTTCGTGTACGCCGTCAACCCGGTTTGGGCGAGAGCATCGAGAACAGAGAGTTGCGCCTGAGCGGAGCGGTAGAAACCGATGCGGCGGCTGAGACGGTCCAGTGGTACGGCGGAGGGTCCGACGAGTTCCGCCATCGTGCCCCGGCCAATCCGCAGCAGTGTTTCGAGTTGAAAGGCGCGATCCTGTGCATGGCAGAAGCCGAGGCCGAACCAGACATCCGCATCGGCACCCGCCTCAATATGCGGAATGCCCCACGCATCCCGGCGGATGGTGATGGGTGTGGTGATCCCGTCGAGGGTGCATTCCCCCTGAACGATCGGGTATCGCCGACCGAGTCCACACCGGACAAGTAGATGCAGTAAGCTCATACCAATGGTTCCGCGTTGCACAGGTTGACTCATCGCGGCGATGCGATGGGTTCACAATACCCGACTCAGGGCCAGTCGGTTCTCGCACGGAAAATTCTGAAGCGATCCCCCATAAGTTGGGTCCGTACCAGAATGTGTTGCATTCTGAGTCATCGCAGGTGACTCAGAATCACAACGCTCCCCAGGGAAGTTGATACGAGTTGTAGCATATGGCATCGTCGGATCCGCTTCGGAGAACAGGGGCAGGATTCGGAAATTTGCGAGAAAGTCGGGGTACTGTCGTCGGGGGTGAGGGCGATATAATGCCAAAATTGACCCGACACAAGGAACCCACAGATGAACCCCGAATTGCGTCGACGCACGGACGATTTGACAAGCCGCCTGACCCATCTCCGGGGGTCTCTTTGACATCGCGGGAAAATTGGTTGCACGGGAGAAACTCGAAGCCAAACAAGGGGAACCCGGCTTCTGGGATAACCAGGACGCGGCACGCGGGGTCATTCAGCAGATGAAAGTGCTGAACTCCTTGCTCAAACCTTACGAGGAACTGGCCGCCGCTGCGGATGACATCGCCGCGATGGCTGAACTCGCCGAGGAAGATGCCGCGTTTGAACAAGAGATGGAACCCGCGCTCAACGCCGCGCAGGAGAAACTCGATGCCTTTGAACTGAAGGCGATGATGTCCGGCAAGCAGGACGGCGCGAACGCCATCGTCACGATCAAGCCCGGCGCGGGGGGCACCGAAGCCTGTGACTGGGCCGCGATGATCTATCGGATGTACGTTCGCTGGGCGCAACGGCAGGGGTTCGAGATCGAGGAAGTGGACGAAGAACCGAACCTCGAAGCCGGGCTGCAAAGCGTCTCGTTCAAAGTTGTCGGTGAGTATGCTTACGGCTACCTGCAAAGTGAGATTGGCGTTCACCGTCTGGTACGCATTAGCCCGTTCGGTTCGGCGGATACCCGGCAAACCTCGTTCGCCGCGGTCGATGTGCTACCGGAGATCGACGACACCATCTCAATCGAAATCCCGGAAAAACTGCTCACCATGCAGACGTTCTGTTCCGGCGGCCCCGGTGGGCAGCACCAGAACAAGACGCAATCCGGCGTTCGGCTCATCTACAACTACAAAGGCACCGAAGTTCGCGGCGAAAGCCGCACGGAACGGAGCCAGCCGAAGAACTACGCGAACGCCTTGGCTCTGCTGAAGGCACGAGTCTACGCCATCGAGGAACAAAAGCGGCTCGGCGACGTGGCCCAACGGTACGATGCCAAGGGGGAAATCGCTTTCGGTAGCCAGATCCGTAGCTACGTCATGCAGCCGTACACCCTCGTCCGTGATGAACGAGACGGTGTCGATGTCAAGATTCCCGCCGTGGACAAGGTTCTGGATGGCGACCTGGACGAATTCATGCAGGCGTACCTGCGTTACAAAACCGCCCGGCAAAATAAGAAATAAGGCCCACCCGGTCGACATGGTGATGTTCCCCCAGACTGAGAAGATGCCGGGTGCGTCTGGGGGGATGGCACATCCCTTCCTGTTTTGGGATAAAGGCGTGGGGATATGTAAGAATGATGAATCTCAAGGAGAATCGTATGCGTATTCGTATGGAAGCGTGCCCAGATGGCGTGGCCGTAATTATTCCGAAAACGGTGGCCATTTGTGCGGGATTACGGGGAGGTGAAACCGCAGAAGTCGAAGCGACGGCTGGGCGATTGGTTGTGCGGCCTGTTCTACTCACCACATTAGCGGATATGTTGGGCCGCATCACACCAGAGAATTTGCACACGGAATGGGCAACCGGGGCACCTTCTGGAGTCGAACTGCTGTGAATGATTCGGAACGGACCTGCCCCGATCGCGGTCATTTGGTTTGGGTAAGTCTTGATCCACAATCAGGCCATGAACAAGCTGGGCGGCGACCGGCATTAATTCTCTCGCCGGCATCGTATAATGGTCCTGTGGGCTTGGCTCTATTCTGTCCGGTGACAACGCAAGCGAAAGGCTATCCTTTTGAAGTTCCGCTGCCAACGGGGCTGCCGATTTCGGGAGTTGTGCTGGCTGACCATGTCAAATGTCTGGACTGGCGATCTCGGCGAGCCGAGTATGCGGGCAACATCCCGGAATCAGTCGTTGCGGAAGTGGTTCGCCGACTCGGTTTACTACTGGGAATTCCCTCGGCCATACAAGACAGCCTAGCAGAATCAGCAGAGACACCACCCACGATGACTCCGCCTGAGAAACTCACGGCCATTCTCGCCGCCGTGCAGATCGACCCTGGGAAACGCGGACTGGCTCAGTTGTTCGCCGCGTGTCCGGGGGATTTCGCGGCCGCGTGTTGGAGTATTACGAACACGATCACGGGCGCGGTTGACACCGACACGGGATTTTTCATCCCAACCGCTTATCCGCACAAGACCGCCCGGCAAAATCGGAAGAAATGTCACATGCCCAGCTCACCCAGTGCGTTGCGTGAGGCGAGTTCTGTCAATCGCTTGTTTGAAAATCGGAAACACGGAATCGAGGATGGCCGTCCCCGGTTTTCCGACAAATACTTAACATGAAACACCCATACCGGCTTCGTGTATAAGAAGGTGATACCAATGTCCCAGTTACTGGATCAAGCCGTCGCGGCGGTTCGCAAACTTCCCGATGCGGAACAGGATGCCATTGCGGCGCTGATTTTGGAGGAGATCGAGGACGATCGACGGTGGGACGAAGTGTTAGCCCGCTTTCCTGGCAAACTCATGGCCTTGGCGGCTCGGGCTGCTGAACAAGTACGAGCAGGGCAAACACGACCCATCGGGTTCGATGAGTTATGAACTCGCGTGTTACCGATGACTTTGTGGCCTGTTTCACGGCCCTACCAGTTGAGGTTCGGGAGCAGGCACGGCGAGCGTATCGCCGGTGGCGAGTTGACCCATCTCATCCTGGCCTGCGGTTCAAGCCCATTCGCGGACAGGAAGGGTTGTATTCCGTTCGTATCGGTCGCGGTTGGCGAGCGTTGGGGCGATTGGATGACGATACTATCACTTGGTTCTGGATCGGCTCACACGCGGATTACGATGACTTGATTAGTTGAAGTCGTTGAGGAGTCCCCAACGGGTTGCCGCGTGTGTTGCGGAAGTGGTTCGCCGACTCGGTTTACTACTGGGAATTCCCCCGGCCACGCAAGACAGCCTAGCAGAATCATAAGCAGAGACACCACCCACGATGACTCCGCCTGAGAAACTCACGGCCATTCTCGCCGCCGTGCAGATCGACCCTGGGAAACGCGGACTGGCTCAGTTGTTCGCCGCGTGTCCGGGGGATTTCGCGGCCGCGTGTCGGGAACTGTCCCAACCGGGAACGTCGATCGGCATCGTCACGGGGTTTTTCATTCCCCAGGCAACACCGCCCGCGATGGAAACTGATGGCCCACTCGGAGCGGTCTTTCTGCATCGGGCCTTCACGGCACTCGGCCTCGCCCCCGTGATTTTAGCCGAGCCCGAGTGTCGCCGGGCTTTGCTGGCCGGAATGCAGCAACAGGGCGTGTTTGCACCTACGGATGTCCCCGTCTTTCAGCTGGACTCAGAAGGTCAACTCACGGCGGACACGCGGAATCTCTTCACCCACACGATTGCCCTGGAACGGGTTGGCCCCGCAACGGATGGCCGCTGTTACACCATGCGGGGGATCGACGTGACCGATCGCATGATGCCGTTCCACCAACTATTCCGCTCGCCGACATGGACCATTGGTATCGGGGATGGCGGTAACGAAATTGGCATGGGGAAACTCCCGCACACGCTCGTCTCCGAACAGATCCCCAATGGCGACCGGATCCATTGCCGAATACCGACCGATCATCTCATCGTCGCCGGGGTGAGCAACTGGGGGGCGTATGCC
>JAIXLE010000214.1 GCA_026931725.1 Bacteroidales bacterium | reverse complement strand
CCGATGAGCGGTCACTTCCGAGGCGTCATAGCGGAAGTTTTTGAGCTTGCCGGTCGAATTGAACGCTTGAAGGCTTTCGAGGAAGCCTTTCAAGCGTTCCAGTGCTGAGTGATGAGTGCTGAGGACTGAGTCGTCGAAAAGCCGTTGTCCCCAGAAATGAAGACCGTCTTTCAAAGCTTGCTGCGTTCGGACAATCTCCTCGACATACTTGCTAACTTTGGCTTGCAGCTCCTGAACCGGCTCGTCCTTGCCCTGGGTGACCAGTTGCGCCATGCCCGGCGTGAGTCCGAGCAGTTCGAAAAGCGCCTTGAGCGCCGGGAGGTTCCAGTCCTTGGGCCGCTCGATGTGCTTGAACTGGGCCAGCTCGTCGATGCCGGTCCCGGCCAGTTGCGCCAGACCCGTGGCATCGAACTTCTTGCCCGGGATGGAGAGGACCACCTCGCCGGCATAGACCAGCGCGGCCAGCACCACCACGGCCCATTCGGGTTCGAGGCGGAGCGATTGCGGCGCGAGGTATTCCACGCCGAGAACGTCTTGGATCAGCTCGGAGCGGTTGACCACTTGTCCGTGGCCCTTCTTCTTGGCGACGCCGAGGATGTGTTTGGCGTACTTGGACCGGTAGGGATCGAGCCGCTCACCGTCGAGAAGCTCCAGGGCATCCAGCACCGCGGTGGCCTGCTTGGTGCGGTTCTGTCCGGCGATGGCGCGCAGGGCGTCCTGCGCGGCCTGGGCCCGGTTCGCTCCGGTGATGAGCACCGAGAAGAACGGGTATTCGGGAGCCTGGTCCTGGAACTTCGTCCCGAGACAGATGCCCGCCGTGGTGTTCACCAGGTCGCGGAAGTTGATGCGCTCGTGGGAGCCGATGCCGGAAAGCTCCCGGATGGACTTACCCTTGGCCCATTCAGTCAGGGACTTGGCGCGCCCCTGGTAGGTGACCTCGAAGGCCGTGGTCATGTTCTTCTGGAGCCACTGCACGAGGTCGCGCAGGAAGTTCGATGCCTTGGATTCGTAGGTGGACTTGGCGTGGCCCGAAGCGGTGGATGCAAGGTCCAGGGCTGCGGCGTAGCTTCGAAGCGCGGTGCGGAATTCCTCGTCCGTGTTCGTCAGGCGCAGGAACAGCTCCTCGGGTTTCTTCTCGTCCTTGAAATGCGGCGCGTCAAAGGGCTGGATGAAATAGAGGTAGAAGTCCCGCGGCGGCACCGCTGTGGAGCGTTCGTTGGGCGCACCGAAGAAAAGGTATCCCAGTCGCGCGGCCTTGCGCTCCAGCCATTCGAGCTCGTGCTGCCAGATCTTGTAGCCGGTCACATAGGTCTGGTCCGTGCATTCCATGACCCGCCGGAGCGCCTCGTAGTAGTAGCGGTCGAGTTGCGAGGAATCGAGGCTTTCGGCCCGCTTCTCGATCAGCGCGTCGAAATCGTCGGTCTTCTTGAGGTCCAGGTAATACTGGCGGTTGTCCGGATTGGACGAAATGAACTGGCCGCTGACCGTCTTGTGGATTTCCCGCAGGACGGTCTCCACCTGGGAGAGCAGGTCATCGGCCGGATCGCCGCCCAGTTCCTCGATGCCCGGCTGGAAGAGGCACAACCCGTCGCGCAGTTCCTCCGCCGTCGCGCCCAGGGTGGCGTAGATGTCGCCCGTCGTGAGCCGGTGGACGGACAGAGCGTGGATGAGCTGGGTCGCCATGGGCTTGTATGCCGGGCGGGTGAAGGCCTGCTGGATGCGCGACTCGAGCACCATGCTGCAATCGATGACTGCCTTGATGTCCGGAACGGCGCGGAAGGACGGGTTCTCGCGCAGGGTCGTCCAGTAGCCGTCATAGGCGATGACCCCGGGCCGGTCGTCGGGCACGTTCTGGTTGAGGAGCTTCTTCATGGCCAGGGACAGGGTCTTGAGCACCTCACGCTTTTCCACCGCGGTGACCCGCTCGAAGGTGTCGATGTAATCGGGATGCACAGGAAAGAGGCGCACGAACTCGTCCATGCGCTCGTTCATGCGGCCATAGAACTTGGCGAAGGGTGTCAGGTACTCCCGGATTTTCACCTGCTGGTCGGCGGTCTTCTTGAGCAGACGCTCGGCCACCACGAACTTGACGTCCTTGCGGGCGATGAGGATTTGCTCGAAGCGGTCCTTCACCCGGC
>JAIXLE010000241.1 GCA_026931725.1 Bacteroidales bacterium | reverse complement strand
GAGCCAATACTGCGCAACAACCCGCAGTGTCTCCAAGCCGTATTTCGTACTCCGTCGAAAGTTAATTTGACTGGCTTCGTCAAAATATCGCACCGGCACCGGCACATCCGCGAGTCGGTAGCCGAAATGGACGGCCTGCACCAGGAATTGCGTGTCGAAGACAAAATCATCCGAATTCATTTCAAACGGAATGGTCTTCAACACCTCGCGGCGGTAGACGCGGAACCCGCTGTGGAACTCGCCGAGATTCTGACCCAGTGCCATATTCTCAATAATGGTGAGTCCACGGTTACTCATGTACTTCCACCAGGGCATACCGCACCCAACCGCCTCACGGCGGGAACGAATCCGATTGCCGAGAACGACATCGCAGATGCCCAATTCGATAAAACCGACGGCATGGGGAATCGTTCGGGCATCGTATTGGTAATCCGGGTGGATCATCACGATGACATCCGCGCCGGAGTCGAGCGCGTAACGGTAGCACGTCTTCTGATTGCCCCCGTAACCGCGATTTTCGGGGTGAACGATGACCGTGAGCCCCATCGCACGGGCCATTTCCACGGTACGATCGGTACTGCCATCATCAACGAGTAGGATTTCATCCACGCTACCCGGCGGAATATCGCCCACCGTGGCCGCGAGCGTTTTTTCGGCGTTGTACGCGGGCAAAACAGCCAACACCCGGTGTGAGCGTTTGGGAGAAACTAACGTCGGCAAGAGCAATGGTGCGACATGGAACGCGGCTCGATTCGGCAGCATGGGTGGACGTGTGAGGAGTGTCTTCGTCATGAGCAGATTCCCGTCACTGCGACCGCAACTCGCGCAACCCAGATCGTATCTTCCATCCATCATAGTTGGAGAAGCCCATCTTTCGGCAAGACAATGTCGCGCATTTTGATTCCATCGGTTTCACACGATCGGATTCTACCGGCTCGCTTGCGATCGGTTGCGACATTCTGATCTTATATTCCGAAAGGTTCGCAGCTGAACTCCGGTTCCAGGTTCCACCCCACTGCGCATTCCCCTTGTCGACAGGGATCGGGCCAGGGTATATGCGGGGCGATTCTCTCCAGCCGGATGAACCCGGAGGATGGCGAACGTGGCCGAATGTGGTTGGCTGCTCCTGTCGATGGCCTCACTCAGCATGAGTGCGAGCGACGTTACGCTTCCGCCGGCCCGGTTGACGCGAGGAGATACCCTGGTTTTCCGTGGGCAGGTGGTGGAAGGGAGCGAACGCATCAGTAATCGCTTCCGTAAGACCAGCGACCTCACCATTCAGATTTTCGTTCTTGCCGCTACTGAAACCTATACCGATTGTGTTATTACAACCAGCACACGCCGTCGAGCCGATGCCCAAGTTGCGGCGGCAGTCCACGTCGTCGCGGGGACGAACCCGGTTTCCGGTGGTGATCGTCCAATGATTCAAACGGAGTTCATACGCATGGACTCCCGTGGTCGGATCGTACAACTGATGCCCGCAGCGGATTCCTTGCCGATTCTGCTGGATGCGAATACCCCGTCTCAGACGATGCCACCGCCCACACTCGATGGGCCACCCCTGCTGGAATGGGGAATGTTCGTTCCCTTGCCACCGTTCGCCGTTCATGCTGGGGTCAAGTGGGACACGCCCGGAATCGGCAACCGTCCACCCGTGTTGTGGCTGGCCGCGCGTGATGCGGTCTGGAATGGCGGTCGCTGCCTGGAACTGACCGCCGAACAGCGTACTCCCGGTTGGGACCGTATTGGCGATGTTTCGACGGGCTGGCGACGGCGCGATACCTTGCAAGTGGTGCCGACCGATGGGTTCGCTTGCCGGGTGCAACGAAAGATCGAACATCGAGAAGGCCGTGATATTCTGAATTGGGTCGAAATCACCTACGAACTGACCCCGCCGACCCGCTACGTTGGCACCCGCTTCGGTGATGTCCGGCAAGAAGCGGAAACCGCTTGGCTGTACTCGGCCCAACTGGATGAACTGCTGACCCAACCCATGAAGGTGGACCCGCGTGAATTCACGGCCCGCAAGTTGAAGATCGACCGTTTCTTGAGTGAGAACCCGATTCCGACCTTGTTCCGCCCAGCATTGGAAGCCGTCCGATTGCGGTACACCGCGGCGGAGCAGGGGCAACTGACAACAGTGGCCGCGGCGATCACGTCCCCGGCTCCGCGTTTGATTCTGAAAGTCGGGCAGCCTGTCCCGGATTTCATCGCACCGCCGATCGCGGGAACGGGGGCTGTGCGTCTCGGAGCTGTGCGGGGCAAGCCGGTGGTTCTCGTTTTCTTCCGCCCGGAACAGGACTTAAGTACGATCACATTGTTCCTCGCGGAAACGCTCTATCGGAAGTGGGGTTCGCGGATCACGGTGCTGCCCCTGAGTGTCGCCGCTGATGTGCAGGCCGCCTACACCCTGCATGCCCGCCACCGCCTCACGGTGCCCATTGTCGATGGAACGACGATTCGGCAACAGTTCCAGGTCGATTCCTACCCGCGATTCCTGATTGTGGACACACGGGGGAACCTCGCTTACCGATTCGACGGTATCGGAAATGAAACTGGCTATCTGCTCAAGCGCGAAATCGAACGGTTGCTCCCGGCGGTTCCAGGGACTGCCACGGTTACCCCATCCGCGTCACCCGCAAAGTCGGCACCCACGACAGGTTCTGAATGAGTTCTCGGCCTGGGTGTGGGTTGTCTCGGTGCAAAACACCAACCTACGATAGTTCAGAGTACAGGAGTTCCTCGGGTGGTCAGCAACTACGAAATCCACGGGCCTGCGCGAACTTGTGTTGCCACGGGGCAAGAACTAAAGCCGGGTGATCGCTTTTATGGTGTCCTTGCCGATGAGAACGGTCGATTCGTTCGCAAGGACTTTGCCGCTCTTGCCTGGAAGGGGCCGCCACCAGATGCCGTGGCTTACTGGGCCGGGCGAATTCCTACGAGTGACCGTCCGAAAAAGCCGACCTTCAACGATGAACTGCTCGCCGATTGCTTTCGACATCTGGCGGGCACGATCGAACCGGATCGGCAAAAATTCCGCTATGTGGTGGCATTGCTGCTCATGCGGCGAAAACGGTTAAAGTTCGAGGACACGGGCCGACTCCCCGATGGGACAAACACTCTGATTGTCCGCGATGCCAAAACCGGGGAACGCCAAGAAGTCGCCGATCCCCGATTGGATGAGGCAGAAATTGCTGTCGTACAGGATGAAGTCTTCCGGTTGCTAGGCTGGGAGTGAAGCCAAGGCGATCTCCGATCGAGGTGCGTGATGCGTTCCACGAAAATCGCCATGCTGGGGTTGTTGCTGGCTCTGTGTAGTGCCACAGGGTGCGACACGCTCAAACGACTGACCACCTGGAATCGCCCCCCTGCGAACACGGCACCGCTGGAACAACGCTCCGCCGGAGAGTTCGTCGGTTACTTGAATCAACAGGCTGGCTATCTACGGACGATTCGGTACGATGATGTTTCCGTCTCGGCCCAGGGACCGGATGGACCGATGCCGCGACTGGGTGAGGGCACCCTCGCCTGTATGAAACCCCGTAACTTCCGCATGATGTCCGGCCACCTGCTCACGAGCGGCACGGAGGTGGACCTGGGGTCCAATGACCAGGAATTCTGGATGTTCATCAAGCGGCCCGAACCGACGCTGCTCTACGCTTCGCACACGGACTTCTCTACCGGGAAAGCCACTCTGCCCATTCCGTTTGAACCGGACTGGGTGCTACAAGCGCTCGGGATGTGTACTTTTGACACCAACATCCCGTACTTTGTGGACATCGACCAGAAAGACCGTGTCTACACGCTTTCCTGGGACACACGCACGCCGCAGGGGCAGGATGTCCGCAAAGTGATCGTCTTTGCCGGGGACCGGGAAAGTGGGACACGCCCTCAGGTGCGCAAGCATGTCGTCCTCGACACGAACCGCAAAGTCATCGCCTCGGCCGAAGTGCGGGATGTGCAGGCGATGCCGGGTGGGATGGACCCCACAACTGGACAACCGACCATGCTCCAGATCCCGAGTCGGGTGGTTCTCGAATGGCCACAACAAAAGTTCAAGATGGATTTGACATTAGCAAAACCGCGTGTGAATGAAGCCTTCACACCACAGCAGTTCCAATACTTCTTCCAGCGTCCGCAGATTGCCGGGGCACGGGAAGTGAACTTGTCTCATGCGAACTTCCGCCCGTCCAGTTTTCGCGGTGCCACGCCCAGCGACACCGCGCGTCCCCGCTTCTTTGGTAGTGTGCGCAAATAACCCCAGTGACTGATACACAAACCCGATGTGGGTGTCTCAAGATCCCCGTTGATCGGACAACCGGGGACTGTCGTCCCCGGTTCAGTAGGGATACTCCGAACCGAGGACTGTCGTCCCCGGTTGTGTTCCTCTCGTTCCGTTCCTCCTTCTCAAAATTGGACAGCCTCACTGGGTTCGTGTATGAGAAGGATACCCGCCCTCACGCGGGTCGTTGACTGAGAATTGAGAACCAGAGACACCCACTCCGGGCCATGCCTTCTACAATGCACGGTATCCTCTACTCTGAACATTGGTGAGCCTCCGATCGTGCTGACTGGCCCTAATATTATCATCATACTCAAAGTGTTGGTGAGCGCGGTTACGGTTCTGTTTGTGCTGTCGTTGATCGCGCTGGCACGCGGTAAACGGCGACTCCACGGTCGTATCAATACCGCTTTCTTCGTGTTGACCATGATGACGGTCATCGTTTTTGAGTCTCTGTTACGCTTGGGTGTGGATGTCACAAGTGGCTTCTCCCCGGCCGCACGACAAGCCTTGCGAATCCATCTAATCTTTGCGATTCCCTCCGCGATCCTGTTGCCGATCCTCTTCTTCACCGGATTCACCGGCCGGCGGCGAGGACATGTGCCGTTGGGAGTGATTTTTGCTGTTCTGTGGGTTGGGACGTTCCTGACCGGGGTCTTCTTCTTGCCGAATGAATGACCACAGCGGCCCCGCCTCACTACAATCTCCTGTATGGCGGACGATCATCAGGAAACCGATGGGCTGAAGCGGGCACAGGAAACCGCCGCCAATTTCGGGGGAGAATGGGAACTGGACCCCATACCCGATTGGCAACCGGAACCTGAGCGTGATGTTGATACCGCTGCCGATGGAGAACCCACCGCCGATGAGTCCGTGGTTTCTCCCCCGCCGTCGCATCCGGCATCATTGCCCACACCGCCTCCGACGACTCCACCGCCAACCGCCAGCCGATTGCGATTCGGGCAACCGCCCCCACCCTCCGATAGTCCTCCACCTTCTCCCGATGCGATCATCGAAGCGATGTTGTTCATCGGTGGCGCACCGTTGACCACTGAGAAAGCCTGTTCGGCCATTCGCGGTCTGACCTCCGAGGCGTTTTTGGAAATTGTGAACGGGTTAATCCGTAAGTATCGCCGCCAGGCTCGGCCATACACCATTCGTCCTTCCGATGCGGGCTTTTCGTTGGTGATTCGCCCAGAATACCGCTCCCTGCAAGAACGCCTACACGCCGGGCCACGCGAAGCCCGATTGACTCAACCGGCGCTCGATGTGTTGAGCTTGGTGGCCTATCGCCAGCCGATCCCCAAGGCGGACTTGGACGCGCTGCGGGGTGCGGATTCCACGACGTGGCTCCGACTGCTCGTGCGACTCGGTCTGGTGAGCAGTCAGCGACAAACCCGCGTCGAGGACGAGGGGAAGGGGACCATTGTTTACCGAACTACGCCCCGGTTCCTGGAACTTTTCCATCTGAGCAGCCTGGATGATCTTCCTCGCCTCGGCGATGCCAAGTCGGTGTGAGCCACCCTTACAACCAGAAAGGCGAAAGTATGTTTGATCTCATCTATCGTTTCGATCCGGCAGGGCGTCACGGAATCGACACGCCCACGAGTGCAGCCGATGCGGTCCAGCGCCTGGAAGAAGGTAATCGGATCTTCTCGCGGATGCTCGACGAAGCCCGTGCGGCCGCGTCCCGTGGGACAATGCAAACGCGTATCATCCCTGTGGACGCGGATGACTTGGGCGTCCCACCGATCGACGGGACCGCGCCGATTCAACGGCCGTTTGCCGCCGTTCTGGGCTGCTCCGATGCTCGGGTTCCGATCGAGATGGTGCTGAATCAGACCGCGAATCGGTTGTTCGTCGTGCGGGTCGCCGGAAACGTGTTGGGGGCGGAGTGCCTCGGCAGTCTGGATTACGCCATCTCGGCCATGTCTGATAGTGTGAAGGTCATTCTGGTGCTCGGTCATAGTGGTTGCGGCGCGGTGACGGCTGCCGTGGATTCGTTCATCGAACCGAGTCGATATTTGGGGATCGGCGCGAGCTTTCCTCTGCGTGCCGTGATCGACCGCGTGATTCCCGCCGTGCGCGCGGCACACTGGGGATTGGAGCAGGTCCACGGGCCGCAGGTCGAAACGCTACCGGGGTTCCGCAAGGCTCTCATCGAAACAGCCGTGGTGTTGAATGCCGCCCTGAATGCCGCCGCGTTGCGCAAAGAGTTTGCCGATCGCATCGGGCCACAACGGCAAGTCGTTTACGGTGTCTACAACCTCGTGAGTCGGCAAGTGAAGGTCGATCTGGAAGCAGATACGAACGTCTCCATCCAATTAGCGGAGCCGCCCGAGGATGCCATCGGTTTCGAGCGGTTGGCGGTATTATTAAGCGGTAGCCAGACGATCCGAGAACATCTCGGAAGTCGTTCCTAGCTTTGGTTGCCGAATCAGGGGTTTTCCCAGGTCAACGCGATACGGGAGGTGCGACCGGGGAGCCGGAGTTTCAACATCGGTATCGGATCGAACGGGTCCGGGTCGGCATCGACTTGCACGACACCCGGAGCCGCGCGGAAGCCGGGTTGATGGTGCAGACTCAACACCAAGTGGCCTTCCGCATCCGGCACGGCATCAATCAGTACAATACCATCACGGTCGATCCGTTCCACAGTCGCAGAACCGCTGAGAATGTAGGAACGCGGCCGATCCAGTTCGACCAATACCAACGGGCCGTCATCCTCAAAGCGCGCGATTTCATGGGATCCCGGCATCGCCAACCACCAATCCCACACTTCCGGGGATCGACACAGCACCCAGCCGACGTTGTATCGGCGACAGAAATTGTTGCGTTCCGCATCGGTCCAATCCGAGAAGGGGCGGCCATTCAGCATTCCGGGCCGTAACCCACAGAACGCATGTTCAACACAGGCATCAGGGTCGAGTCCACCGAGGAATGCGCGTTGCGTATAGGTGGGAAGTAACGCGGTCCAGTTCCAACCCGGATGGCGTTTGTCCGATTCTTCGATCAAGATACGAGCATCGGTGTTCGTTCTCCGTTGCAAACCGCGAATGATGTCTTGTTGAGGGATCGTGAAACCGAGTGGCAGCGGTTCCAGATTTAACCCGAGTCCGGCACGCAACGGTTCGGCGACAAAACCACCCCAACCCAAGAGGACAGGGAACAGGGATACTCCAATCACGGCCATGCGCCCGTGTCGGGCCACGGACCACCACCCCCAGACCAGTGCCGACGCGGCCGGAACGAGAATCGCCACCGCGAACGGCGCGACGCGATCCGCACGCACGATCATCAGTGTTGGCCAGGTTTCTCCCAGTCGTGTCACGATGACCGCCAACCCGGCCGCCGTGATCGTTACCCCGACAGCCGCCCAGTATCGCGCCCGAGCCAACGCCATCAATCCGAACAAGCCAGCCACGAAAATCGCCCAGCTGACAGGTTCGACACCGATCATGGCGGTGTATTCCGTCGTCGAACCGAGGAAGCGGTGCCATTCTGGAAACGGGGCGATTTCATCAATTGATGGCTGCCGCAACCACCAGAAACGCCCCCAGTCCCAGAGCCACCACATATTCGGAGCGAGCCCTGCCGCGGTAATGCCAATCAACCCCAAGTGCCAAGCCAGACCGTGCCGAGGAGCCAATGCGAAGTAGTACACGATCAGAATCGGCAACAATCCGAGCCAGACGATCGGTTGCGCGTACCAACCGAGTATCGCCGCCGCGGACATTTTGAGCCAGCCCGTCAAACCCGGTTCGGCATGGTAACGCACCAACCCACCGACGAACAGCACACCCATCAGCCCGGCTAACAATAAATCCAGGTTCCCAGCATCCAGAATTTGGCGCACATGTGGTGACCACCAGATTAGGCAACCCGCCGTCGCCGCCAAAACCGCCCCCGGTGCGGCCACGCCCACGGCCCGCGTCGCTGCTGCGAACACCAGAGGCGCAATCAGGCACAGTGCGAACACGCCGAACTTATACGCCCGGCTCGGAGTGGTTTTCCCGGCCAACACCATCACGGCCTCGGCGGGGCGACAGCCACCGTCGAACACTGGGGTCTTGGGGTAGCCTGCCTGGAATGCGGGGTCGTAACAAGCGGTGCCCCAACGATCGCGGAATGTCTCTGCGCCCAGGCTGGCGTGATACAAATGCAACGGATGACGACCGCCGATGATGGGCCGGGAATCGGTGAGTCCTGTCAACGCATGCTCAGGGCCGAACAGTTCCAACGTAAGCCCGGCCTGCCCCAAAACGATGATGGCCAGTGCGAAAAACCACTGGGGTTGATGATAAAACCCCAGGATGGGCGTGGTGGATTTGTCCATGAAATCTGCGTTCAAATTCCGAAGGTTGTACTATCCCCATTGCGTGCGGGTCGTGTCGGAGAGATCGTACATCGGGAACCCATTTCCCAGCAAGAGCGGGTCTGTGTGGGACAGGGTCAGCCATCCGAGCAGTCGGGGTTGAACTGTCAAAGTGGTGGAAGCGGGATCCGAAATGATGCACTCGGATGATTGGTGACCACGCATCACACGATGATTCTCTCGACATCGCTTGGAAAAAATGTCGGAGAAAGACAGGCGTGTTCTACCCGATGCGTTGGCATCAATCGGTGGAGCGGGTCAATCGAAAGTTCACCCGCTCAGAACCGAATCTGTCACCGTATTGCTCACTCGACTATTTCTTCGTCTGACCGCGAGCAAAGATGCTGGCTACGAAGTTCAGAACATCCGTGGCGCTGGACTCATTGTAACCGTAGTTGCGGATGAGTCGGCTTTTCACCACGTCGATCTTTTCCTGCGTGGCCCGATCGACGACGTTCGAGACAAGACTGGTCAGTTTGATCGTGTCTTTCTGATCCTCAAAGAGTTTGAGTTCGAGTGCTTTTTGCAGTCGCTCATTGGTCTTGTAATCGAATTTCTTGCCGTCCACGGCCAGGGCACCGATGTAGTTCATGATTTCCCGGCGGAAATCGTCTTTGCGACCATCGGGGATGTCGATTTTCTCCTCGACGGAACGCATGAGTCGTTCATCGGGGTCTTCGTAGGCTCCGGTGAAGCGGTTGCGGACCTTTTCCCGCTGGGTGTACGCTTTCACATTGTCGATGTAGTTGCCACAGAGCCGCATCAGGGCTTCTTCGTCGGCGGCGATGGCACGCTGGACTTCGTTCTTGACGATGTCTTCGTACTCTTCCCGCACAACGGTGAGCAACTCTTTGAAGAAACGGTGCTGTTCCTCATCCTTGATGAGAGCATGGTGACGGAGCCCATCTTCGAGTTCCTTCATTACCATGAACGGGTTGATATTGTCCTCATCGGGGTGGGCTACCAGGGCGTTTGAGATTTTGTCCTGAATGTAGCGCGGGCTGATGCCGGTCATCCCCTCGGTGGGGTTGTCGCGTTTCAGTTCGATGACGTTATCTTCGGTGAAGCCGGGCAGGGTCTTGCCGTTGTAGAGCTTCATTTTCTGTAGCAATGTCAGGCTGGCGTGCTTGGGCGGAGCCAGTCGGGTGAGGACGGCCCACATGGCGGCCACTTCCACGGTGTGCGGGGCAATGTGCTTGCCTTTCACCTTCTCGGCGTTGAAGTCTTTTTCATAAATCCGCACTTCGTCTCGTAGACGGGTGACGTAGGGAATGTCGATTTTCACGGTGCGGTCCCGCAGCGCTTCCATGAATTCGTTGCTCTGGAGCCGGCGGTATTCCGGTTCGTTCGTGTGGCCAAGAATGACTTCGTCGATGTCGGTCTGCGCGAACTTCTTGGGTTTGATCTTGTGTTCCTGCGAGGCACCGAGCAGGTCGTAGAGGAAGGCCACATCGAGTTTCAGCACTTCGATGAATTCGATGATCCCCCGATTGGCGATGTTCAGTTCCCCGTCAAAGTTGAAGGCACGCGGGTCGGAATCGCTGCCGTATTCGGCGATTTTGCGGTAGTTGATGTCGCCGGTGAGTTCGGTACTGTCCTGGTTTTTTTCGTCTTTGGGCTGGAAGGTACCGATGCCGACACGGTCTTTTTCGGAGAGCGTGAGGCGGTAGATTTTGACTTCATTGTCGAGCATTTTTAGCCAGTCGCCGTCATATTTTTGCAGGCGCTGGCTGTACTCGAAGCGGCTGAACGGGCAGAGATCCCCCTTGATCGTGATGTCGTAAGAATGCGGTTGCGTGCAACTGGCGTTGAGCTGGGCGAGAATCTGAGGCCGATACTCTTCGGGCACGAGTTGCAGTGGTTCGCCATGCATCGGGTCTTTGGACCAAGTGCCATCAGGGTTCTTCCAGGCGAAACTAAAGAGCATCCCAGCATCGGTGCGACTGTATTCCTCCAGCCCCCGTTTGAGCAGACGGGCGATGGTCGATTTCGCGGAGCCCACGGGGCCATGCAGTAAGATGACTCGACGTTCCGTGCCATAGCCGAGGGCGGCCGATTTGAACGTGTTCACCAATTGCATCAACGGTCGATCCAGTCCGTAGATGCCATCGCCTTGTCGACTGGCGAACTCGGTGAAGAATTTGTAACGGATGAGCTTTTCCTTGTTCTCATACACCTCTTCGGTGCCGTGAGACAGGATCATGTCGTACATCCGCTGGTACGCGGTGCGGGTGACACCGGGGTTTTCCAGCACGAAATCGAGGTACTGCGAGAACGAGCCTTCCCAGTGGAGTTTCTGGTAGTCCGTCAGGTCGAGTTGCGTGCGGAGTTTATCGAGGATCGCCTGGGCTGTGGCCATTCGTGAATCTCCTGGTTCCTTCATGGATCAGCGACGGCGTTGCCCGGAGGAATCCGGTTAGGCCGTGGTTACCGCCGATTGCGTGAGCCGTTCACAAGTTCCTGTGAGAATTCCGGGTTGGGCCAGACCGGAACCCGTAAGCAAGAGAGGGGCCAATCCATTCACACGTTCGCCACGGGCAACCAATCGGGTAATGGGGTATCCGGGAGGTTGAGGCGGCGAGATCGGAGGTACGTTGGTATTTTACACCGATTCGGGTCGGGTATCCAAATCGACTTCGAGAATCCGCAATCGCGTGGTGGAGTGGGGTGTATGACTGGAGGTCGTGGAGGCGCAGAGGTGCCATCTGTGGGCACCCAGGGTGCTTTCCACACGGACATTTTAACGGATAGTCCCAACCGACCCTGTGTCACACAGCGGGTGGGTTGGGACAACAGCCGATGAGGCGGACCATACGCTACCGCTGGCCGTTCTTGCCCGCGACGACGTAGACAGGTGGGTTTTCGTCGAAGGCGGCTCGGATGAGTTCGTTCTGCTCATGCTTGTGAACGAAGTGCGAACCCGATGCCGGGCTGGCACTGGCATCTCGACCGACGAACCCGATCTCGAACCCGATCCCACGCAAACGCGGTTCGACGAAGAACCAAGCCCCCATGTTGTGCGATTCTTCCTGCGCCCAAATGAGCTTTGCGCCGGGATACCGGGCGATCACCGCTTTGAGCTGTTCTTCCGGCCACGGGTAAATCTGTTCGAGTCGGACAATCGCAATGTCCGAGCGGTTCGCTTCGTCCCGCTTGGCGAGCAAGTCGTAGTACACCTTGCCACTACAGAACACGACTCGTTTCACCTGGACGGGGTCCGCCCGCGCATCGTCGATCACCTCATGGAAGCGACCGTGGAAGAACTCTGCCATCGGCGACACGGCTAACGGGTGCCGTAACAGGGACTTCGGTGTCATCACGATCAACGGCTTGCGGAATGGTCGCTTCACCTGTCGCCGCAGAGCGTGGAAGATTTGCGCTGGTGTGGTCAGGTTCACGACTTGTTGATTGTCCTCCGCGCACGCTTGCAGGAAGCGTTCGAGCCGGGCCGAGCTATGTTCTGGCCCTTGCCCCTCGTAGCCGTGGGGTAAGAGGAGAACCAACCCACTGGAGCGGTTCCACTTCGATTCCCCCGATGCAATGAACTGATCGAGAACGACCTGGGCTCCATTGGCGAAGTCGCCGAATTGGGCCTCCCACAGAACCAGAGCGTTCGGGTCGTCGAGGGAGTAACCGTACTCGAACCCCAGCACGGCGGCTTCGCTGAGACAACTGTTGAAGACATCAAACGGAGCCTGTTTCGGATCGAGCGTGCAGAGTGGGCAGAATGACCGACCGTTTTCATAATCGAAATAATGAGCGTGTCGATGACTGAATGTGCCCCGGCGACTGTCTTGGCCACTGAGTCGCACCGGGTGGCCTTCCAGCACCAGGGAACCATAGGCCAGCGATTCTGCCGTCCCCCAATCGACCGATTTGCGGTCTTTAACATCTTCTCGACGTTTGTCAATGATGCGTTTGAGTGTGGGGTGGAAATGGAACCCTTCAGGGGCATTGACCAGTTGATCCGCGATCCGATCCAGCGTGGCTTCGGCCACGGCGGTATGAGCGGGTTCATGAGAATAGCCGGTGCGTAACCCGCTCCAGAGGCCGGTGAACGCCGGCATCTTCTTCGGCTTCGGCGGACTGCTTTTCACATCACGCAAAGCCGAGTCGAGTTCCATCTTGAATTCCGCGTCGATGGCATCGGCTTCATCCTGTTTGAAGGAACCATCGGCGACGAGGCGTTCCGTATAGACCACCTGCACGGGCCGCTTTTGCTTGATCTTTTTGTACTCGACGGGCTGTGTGTACGCCGGTTCATCCCCTTCGTTGTGACCGTACTTGCGATAGCAAACCAAGTCGATGACGACATCCCGTTTGAAGGCTTGGCGGAACTCCAGAGCGAGTCGGGCCGCGGCCACAGCTGCTTCGGGGTCTTCGCCGTTGACGTGGAACACGGGAGCCTGGATGAACTTGGCAATGTCGGTGCAGTATTGGGTACTGCGAGCATCGCGGGGTCCGGTCGTGAAGCCGATTTGGTTGTTGATGACAATGTGAATCGTGCCGCCCGTGCGGTAACCTTGCAGGTTGGACATATTCAGCGTTTCGGCGACGATCCCTTGCCCGGCGAAAGCCGCGTCACCGTGGATCAGCAACGGGACACCGCGTGAACGATCGAAGTCATTGAAGAGACGCTGCTTGGCACGCACCCGGCCTTCGACGACCGGGTTCACGACTTCCAAGTGGCTCGGGTTCGGAGCCAGGGACAGGTGGACGGAACCACCATCGGCCGTCTGCACATCAGCGGAGAAGCCCATGTGATACTTCACGTCGCCATCGCCGTCTTTCGTGGATTCGGGGAGGTACATATCCTCGAATTCATTAAAAATCTGCTCGAACGGCTTACGGAGGATGTTGGCCAGGACGTTCAAGCGGCCACGGTGGGCCATACCGATGACGATTTCCTGGACACCGAGAGCTGGTGATCGTTCGACGATTGCATCCAGCATCGGCAAGAGGGTTTCACCACCTTCGAGTGAGAACCGCTTTTGACCGACGAACTTCGTGTGCAGGTAGTTCTCGAACAGGGCGGCCCAGTGCAGCGTCATCAGGGTGCGGTATTTGTCGCGGCGGGTCAGGCTGGGTTGATTCCGCGTCGGCTCGATGCGGTCCAAAAGCCAGTTCCGCATATCGAGATCGTCGATGTGCATGAACTCGTAACCCGTGGTTCGGCAATAGGTTTCTTTCAGAGCGACGATCAGATCGCGGAGGGTGGCGGTGCCGGGGAACGCGCGGATCAGCGAGGTGTCCACAGTCTTGTCGAGATCGGATTCTGCGAGGCCGAAATTTGTGAGAACGGTCAGTGGGTCGGGGGAAGGGGGGAAGTCTTGGAGCGGATCAATGTGGGCTCGCATGTGGCCGGTTTGTCGATACCAGCTCATGATGCGGACG
>JAIXLE010000147.1 GCA_026931725.1 Bacteroidales bacterium | reverse complement strand
CGTCGCAGCGCAGCGTGGGCCACCGACCATCGGGATCGAGACGACCTCGCCGCGGTCCGGTGGTTCGACTTCACGCGGATCAGGGCTGTTGTCATTCGTGGCGCTATCGAGGAGTTTGCCACGGTGCGGATTGGGGGCTTGTGGCACTGGAATCGGTGCGGATCAATTTGGAAAAGCGTTGTTACCGTTTCTGAACCAACCGTGGGTGTTGGGCGTGAGGGAGAGGAAGCAAACAGGCTATAACCCGAACCCGGAACGGCAGAGAGACACCGAGAGTTTCGGGCCGAGATGCCGAGAGGGCTTGGACCGTGCCGCGTGGGGTAGTGGAGGCGAGAGACAGAGCCAAAGGAACGAGAGACGTAAACCCTTGCGGATTCTGGCGTAAAAATCGAAGTGCGTTTTGGGAAAGTCTCTGGCTCGGCTCAAAACACCGGGTTTCGATGTTTTCAGAAGGAAAGTGAAAGTACACCCGAGAGGATTCGAACCTCTAACCTGCGGTTCCGTAGACCGCCGCTCTATCCAGTTGAGCTACGGGTGCGACACACCATGACTTTATGCGTCTTCGGTCCCGCTGTCAACGGATGTCCGTAGGAGTTACTCCGAGAAACTCGATTTCCTATAGAAAAGTTTGTGACCAGAACGTGTTGCGGTTGGGACAGGCTTCCGGGAATAATAAAGGAACCGCGGTGCTTTCACCCGGTGTGCGGGAGTATTGCGATGAGCCCGGATGAGCCGATCTGCCTGTGTTTCCGTGTTTCTCGACGGAAACTCGAATCCTTTGTGCGACTACATCAACCCCAGGTGCCCAGCCAGTTGTCACAGTGCGGCGGAGCCGGGACCGGGTGCGGTTGGTGTGTGCCGTTCCTGAAACAGATTCACCGCAAGGGAACACACGCGGCCGAGGAACTGGAATCACTCACCGCGGAAGAATATGCCTGCCGTCGTCGGGCTTACCTCCGTCAAGAACCCAGCCCCTCTGTCTCGGAAGTGGCAGAATAGCCGACTTCCTTCCGAAAATGGAATATACTGACAGCCCCACCTCGGAGGCTGCCCATGCTGCGTTCTGTACTCGTTGCGTTTGTCTCCGCGGCCATTTTTTCGGTCGCGGTTGCATTCCAGAATCCCGGCACACCGCCCACTTCCCCGGCACCCATCCCCGTACCCGACACCCCGCGATACTACAAAGGGAACCTCCATACCCATTCCCTCTGGAGTGATGGAGACGATTACCCGGAAATGATCGCCGATTGGTACAAACAACGCGGCTACGACTTTCTTGCCCTCACCGAACATAACATTCTGGCCGAAGGCGAAAAATGGATCGAACCCGCGAAGAAAGCGACAGGAAAAGTCGCACTAGAAAAGTACCGCCAACGATTCGGGAACAATTGGGTCGAAACCCGCATCCGCGAGGGCAAATCGGAAGTGCGCCTGAAGCCACAAGCCGAATATCGCAGCTTGTTGGAGGAAGCCGGTCGATTCTTGCTCGTCCCGGCAGAAGAAATCACCCACCGCTACGCCAAGGCTCCGGTTCACATCAACGCCATCAACATCCGCGATGCCATCACACCGCTGGATGGTGGCAATGTCGGAGAAACCATCGCCGTCAATCTGCGAACCGTCGCCGAGACGCGGGAGCGTAGCCAGCGCAAGATGCTTGCGATCTTGAACCATCCGAACTTCCGTTGGGGTGTCCGGGGTGAAGACATGCTCTTTGCCGAGGAGTTGCGCTATTTTGAAGTCTTCAACGGCCATCCCGGCGTGGCGAATTACGGCGATGCAACCCACGCTTCCTGTGAACGCTTGTGGGATGTTGTCCTCGCCATTCGGATCGGGAAGTACAAGTTGCCGATACTCTACGGGTTGGCCTCGGATGATGCTCACAACTACTATGCTTGGGGAGTTGGCAAGGCGAATCCGGGCCGTGGTTGGATCATGGTGCGGGCTCCGCATCTCACGGCTGAGGCCATTGTTGATGGACTCGAAGCCGGAGACTTCTACAGTTCCAGTGGCGTGACTCTCCAGGATGTTCGGGTGGAAAAAGGGGAACTGAAACTGAACATCCAAGGGGAACCCGGTGTGACCTATCGCACGGAATTCATCGCTACCCCGAAATCGGCTAAGTTCGATTCCGAACCCCGCCGTGATGCCAATGGTAAAGAATTGCCCGTCACCCGTGTGTATTCCGAAGAGATTGGTCAAGTGGTTGGGCAATCGACTTCTCGGACTCCGTCCTGCAAACTCAACAAGGATTGGCTGTACGTTCGCGCTCGTGTCATTTCGAGTAAGCCGCACCCGAACCCGTTCCAGACCGGGGACACGGAAATGGCCTGGACCCAGCCTGTTCAACCTTGAGGTAAAATCGGATCGTAAGAGGCGGATACGGTCTATCTTCCCGGCCGTATCGGTTCGACCGAATCGGATTGCCTATTCTCGCGGTCGAACTTGGCCAATGGACTCTCGGAGTCCCGTTTATCGCGCACACTTCGGGTACGATCTGAACCGCCGGATCGGCACCCTGACGCGCACGGACTCCGGTTATGTTCTTCTCCTCGCATCGCATCCCCCTGACGTTGGAACCGTTGGAAACGCGGGAAGTCCCGGCATTTCTGAGCGGCAGTACCATCATTGCGGCTGGGGATAGTGGCGGCCCACCGGTGGTGCGGTTGCTCGATCCCGCGAGTGGGGCCGTGCGTAGTCAGTTCCTGGCCTACGATGCCGGTTTCACGGGCGGGGTGCGAGTTGCTGTCGGCGATGTGAACGCGGATGGCACGCCAGACCTGATTACTGGCACTGGCGCGGGTGGCGGTCCAGCCGTCAAAGTCTACAATGGGAAAGATGGTTCGATCCTGGCTTCGTTTTATGCTTTTGATCCTGCATTTACTGGTGGAATCTATGTCGCGGCTGGGGATGTGGATGGCGACGGCCGGGCCGAGGTGATCGTCGGAGCCGGTGTTGGGGGTGGTCCCCAGGTAGTTGTTTTTGATGGAACCAGTGGAACTCAAGAAGCCTCGGGGTTTGCCTACGATCCGGCATTCCGGGGTGGTGTCTTCGTGGGAGCGGGGGATACCGACGGCGATGGCCGGGCCGAAATCGTCACGGGCACCGGGGTCGGCGGTGGGCCAGATGTTCGCACCTTCGTTGTGGCTGGCGGTGGACTGCAACAGGCGAACGGGTTCTTCGCCTACGATCCGGGGTTCACCGGCGGAGTGCCTGTGGCCGTGGGAGATACGGATGGCGACGGTCGGGCAAACATTATCACGGGCACTGGCCCCGGTGGCGGCCCGCAAGTGGCGGTATTCACGGCCGATGGTCGACAACTGGCTTCGTTCTTTGCTTACGATGCAGCGTTCCGAGGCGGGGTGAACGTGGGGGCCGCCGAACTGACCGGGGATGCCGTGGCCGAGGTGCTGACCGGAGCCGGGCCGGGCGGCGGAGCACAAGTGAACATTTATACGCTGCCGAGTACCGGAGCGATCATCAGCCTATCAGGGCTACCCCAAGGTGTCGCGGGGGTGTTGGTAGCGGGTTCGGCGGCGACATTGACAACCCCAACCGTCTCGGACGGTGTGATATCGGGTGCCTATACGACAGCAGCCGCTCAGGTGGCCGCAGCCCAAGCGGCGGCCGCAGCGGCGGCCCAGCCTGCGGCAGTCTTGGTTCCCTTCCCGTTCTTCGTGCCCTGGGGTGGTGGCTTTTACCCATTTTTTGGCAATGGATTCTACCCATTCGGCCTGGGAGGCTTTGGGCTCGGCGGCTTCGGCCTGGGTGGGTATGGACTCGGCGGCTACCCATTTTATGGCGCGGGGTACGGAGCCACAGGGGGCGGTATGCCCTGCTTCACCTGTTCGGGATCACCCGCCTTCGATCCCGGTTTTGCTGATCCGGCCTTTGGTGGCGGGTTCTCCGGTGGTGGATTCTATGATGGCGGCGGTTTTTCCGGCGGAGATTTCGGCGGAGAGTTCTAAAAACCGAACCCATACCGCGCTGACTCCACCGGGGTACATTTGCCAGCTCGCCTTTCCATACTCCATTCGGCTGTGTGCGGAAACAGAAGGGTGGAAAGAGTGCCAACCCACCCCTGCTTCACCAAAGGCACCAGTCTATTCACCTGCCATTTTTACAGGTGTGAGAATCTCTCCGACACGGATCGCAGGGCGACCGTCCGTGTGGATCACGCCGACACGGCCATATGTCGTTTCCGGCCCCGAAAGACCGAACCACTCCGCCATTTTCGGTGCGAGAGTGATACGGAAGTACCCCACGGGTTGCACAATTCGCAAGACATTGTTTTGAATCAGGACACGGCCAAGCGGGGTCTGCTCTTCTTCGATCTGTTGACGGACTAAAGGGGCGAGCAAGTTCAAGTCGATGCGGACGATCCCAAACTGCACGATTTTCCCCGAGTCCCGCAGGCTGAGCAGGCTTTTCCGGGCGTAATCGTCTCCGGCGTGATAGCTTTCCACGACTTGGACATTTACGGGTTGGCCGTAAAACTGTTCAACCGTCACCGTCATATGGTGGCTGTGAACCAGCAGGCCATGATACGGTTCTGGCATCTGGTCCCCGCGGATCGGTTCGAGTGCGTGCGGTTCATCGGTTCGATCCGGGAACAAGCTGTACAAGTGTCCGAGTGTCAGGGTGTGGTCGGTCGGCAAGTTGGGGGCTCTCGGTGATGGGCTAACGGAGAGATTATGGGTGGGAAGGATCATCAGCATCAGTCTCCAGGGTGATGGACTGCTTGCCAAGCGAAAATTTTACGCCTTTCCCGGATACCGGGCAGGAAATACATTCCTTTCACGAAAACTCTTGCCTGATCGGCCTGTCTGTGGTGTCGTGATGCTGGAACCACTGGCACCCGCCAGCATCCCTAACTTCTCCGAGGATACCCCGTGATCGCGCGTTCGGCTCTCATCGCTGGTTTGAGTTTTGCCTCCATGGTCTGTCTTCCCATGTCGGTGTCGGCCGCCGAGCCGGTGCCGGAACTCGGCTTCGACCCCTACGATCAATCGGCCGTACCGTTGGAAGTCAAGCCTCCTGCAGGCTTTACGGGGAAAAAGATCGTCCTCGTCGCGGGACGCAAAAGCCACGGCCCCGGCGACCATGAGTTTTTCGCGGGCACGGCCATTCTCATGAAATTGCTGAAGCAGACTCCCGGTGTCTGGCCCGTCATGGTCCGCGATGGTTGGCCGAAAAATGAAAAAATCTTCGACGGAGCGGCGGCGGTCGTCTTCTACATGGATGGTCGGAATGGCCATCCGGTCGTGCAAGGGGACCGGCTCAAGCAGTTACAAAAGCTGATCGACAAGGGGATCGGTTGGGTGAATTTGCATTACGCGGTGGACTACGCTCCGAAGGATGGAAATACCGTCATCGGCTGGCTGGGCGGTTATTACGATGCCCGCATTTCGACGAACCCGCACTGGGACGCGGCGATTCGCAGCCTACCCAAGCACCCGATTACGCGGGGCGTGCAGCCGTTCCAGATCCGCGATGAATGGTACTTCAACATGCATTGGATCGGTGATGTCCCCGATGTCAAGGATGCAAAGCATGTCACTCCCATTCTGCAAGCGATTCCGCCGGACAGCAGCCGGGGCACGGCTGATGCGAAAAAGTATCTTGGGCGACTGGAAACGATCGCTTGGGCTTACGAACGAAAAGACGGCGGCCGTGCGTTCGGCTTCACTGGTGGGCACAGCCATCGGAACTGGGCGAATCGTGACTTTCGCCGAGTGGTCACGAATGCGATTCTCTGGTCTGCTCATGTCCCCGTGCCGGAAGGTGGTGCCCCGGTCGCATTCAACCCCATTGATCTGAACCGCAACCTGGATCAGAAGGGGAAACCGTTCCAGAAGATCGTCCCCGCGTCGGAATGATGGTCCTTCCGATATTGAGCCTCTGGTGATCGGGAGATGTTACCCGGATCCGTTGCCCGCTGAGTGCCCGGTTGCGATTCTAGGCAGCGGAGACGAGGTCCAGGTGGGTGAACGCCTGGGGGAAAGTTTCCCACCGTGCGACTTACCCAGAATTCCTGTTGAAACGGATACTTTCTTGCCTGAACGCTGGAAATCTGGCTACCATCTACTGTGCGTCTTTCCTGCCCGCAGAACATCCACTCCCCAGGAGGCTGCTCATGCTGAATCGCCGCGAGATCATCCAAACCGCCACGGTGGGAACCGTCGCGCTGGGTCTACCCACTTTGTTCGCCACCCCCCAGGCCGCCGCCGCGGAAGTTGCCGGATTCACGTTGCCGCCGCTGCCCTATGCTTGCGATGCGCTGGAACCCCACCTGGATGCACGCACGATGGAGATTCACCACGACAAACACCACGCGGGTTATGTGGCGAATCTTAACAAGGCTCTGGCGGGCCATTCTGATTGGCTCAAGTTGACCCCCATTCAGGTCATCAGCAAACTGGCAGAACTGCCCGAAGGAATTCGTACTGCTGTCCGCAACAACGGCGGCGGTCACGCCAACCATAGCCTGTTCTGGACGATCATGTCCAAGAAAGGCGGCGAACCACGCGGCGACCTCAAAAAGGCCATCGACGATTCTTTCGGCAGTTTCGGTGCCTTTCAGAAAGAGTTCGGCACCGCAGCGCTCAAGCAGTTCGGTAGCGGTTGGGCTTGGCTCGTTCCCGGTAAAGAAAAACCGCTGACCGTCGTGGCAACGGCGAACCAGGATAACCCGGTCATGACCGGCGCTGCAGCGCCGATCCTCGGGATCGACGTGTGGGAACATGCATACTATTTGAAATATCAGAACAAACGAGCCGATTACATCGCGGCTTGGTTCCAAGTCATTAACTGGGATCAGGTCGCCGCGAACTACCATGCCGCGAAGAAAGGGTAATGTCCCTTCCTGGCCCATAAGCTCCGTTCCTCACCTTGGGTGGAAACTCTGCCCAAGGCGAGGGGTGAATCGCCTTCCTCCACCCCGTCGGCGGTTCGACTTGAACCGAAAAAGCCAGGAGATTCCATTTCCGTCTCTCATGGCCCGTGTATCACGATCATCTCCATTCTCACATGCAATCGACTTAGACTGTCCGATGCGTCCATTTCTTGAGTGAATTTCCCGTGTGTTTCCCAATGCCGTGTTGAACCGTGGTGTAGTCTGATAGCAGGTGAACTCCTGGCTGTGTTCGCAGGTTGTGAACAGGGCCAGATTGGCAGGGATTGCCACCTGAGTACAGGGTTTTGGCGGGCGGACGAGCAGAAGGAACTGCTCACACACTCGTCGCGGCGTTGGGGTTTCCCCACGCTCGCACATCACCAGGAGCTATTCGACCATGCTCGGTTTTACCTGGCTGAAGGACTCGCCGGCAACTCCCAAAACCCCGCGGTCCATTCTGAATCTGGAAGCCCTTGATCGGCGGGATGTCCCCGCGGTTGTTGCGATCAATGACACATACTCGATCGGCGCGGGTCGGGTGCTGACCGTAACATCGGACAGTGGGCTGTTAGCGAACGACTTCAGCGATACGGAATTCGGTGATGTGCTGGCATCGGCGCAGGTCACGGCTCCGCGTTTTGTCGGCAGTGCCCGACCGTTGCCCGCGAACGCGCTGACGGTCTTTCCGAATGGCGGATTCCAGTTCATTGCTCCCTCCGATATTCCGGTGGGCGTGACTCAGGTGACATTCACCTATCAGGCGAATAACGTCACGACACCGACCGATCCTCCCGCTCGGGCGGAAGTTACGATCAATCTGAACTATCGCCAACAAAACTATCTGGCGGTGGGTTCTGGAGTGGAGGCACCCAATTCCGTCAAAGTGTATCAAGTCGGCACGGGGCAACTGGTCTATACGCTGACCCCCTACGAATCGTCGTTTACGCAAGGGGTTCGCGTTGCGGTGGGCGACTTGAACAATGATGGAGTCGATGATATTGCCTGTGCCCCTGGGATCGGCGGCGGCGGGCGGATCGTCGTCTTCGATGGTCAGAGCGGAGCCCCGATTTATGATCTTGGCGATGTATTCGGTGATCCCAATTTCCGCGGTGGGGCCACGGTAGCGATTGGAGATTTTGACGGGAACGGAAAAAATGATCTCATCATCGGAGCTGGGGAAGGCGGCGGGCCGCGGGTTGTGGTCATCGACAATAGCACCTTCGTCTCGGGTGGATCAGCCGTCTTCGTCATGGCGGACTTCTTCGCTTACGAATCCAGTTTCCGCAATGGGGTTCGGGTCGCGGCCGGGGATTTGGTCGGAGTTGGCCGGGATTTCATCGTGACCGCGCCGGGGTACGGTGGTGGGCCGCTCATCAAGACGTTCGATGGTAATCAGGTACTCACCGACCGCGTGGCGGTGCCGGTGCTATCGTTCTATGCGGGCGATGGCAATAGTCGGGTGGGAGCCTTCGTCGGTACAGGTGATTTGAGCGGGAACGGTAAGGCAGACATCATTGTCGGTTCTGGCGGCGGCGTGGGTTCGGTATCGGTCTTCGATGGCATCACCGCCGGTGTCCTGCGACAATACTCGGTTCCGGTCGAAGAAATCCCCACAGGTGGCGGCGCATTGACAGGGCCGAACTCCTTCGAGTTGCAGACACCGCTCAACGGTTTGCTCCTGTCGCCGACGCGGGCGCCGAATTCGCTCATCCAATCGGGGCCATCCTCGGGGGTCATTTTCCCCTACGCGGAACAAGGCGGTGTCACCGTGTCGGCGGTCGACTGGGATGGTGACGGTTTGGATGATGTGATTACGGGTGCTGGCCCAGGCAATGCTCCGCGCACTCGGGTGTTCGACACGACGAACAACAACGAAATCACGAACATCCTGGCATTCCCAGGGACGTTCTTGGGTGGCGTGTTCGTCGGCGCATAATCCACTACAAACCCAGTAAGGAATTCTGATGGGAGCCGTGGACCGTATGTTCACGGCTCCCATCATTTGTGGAGATTTCGGCTGGGCTCGCTGGCGAATTGCTGCGCTTTCCTTACCGTAATGATGTTCCTGGCTTACTTCGTCACGCGACGGTAGCCACCCGGTCGGCGGTCCTGTCGGTCGGGCTTCCTGTTGGTGAACCCCTTCCATGACGCAATCGTCTGAATCCGGGAAACACGCCGTCCATCAATCCTTCTGGCTCTGGGTGATGTGCCTCACCGGGGTGGATTACTTCAGTACCCTGGGTTATCAACCGGCCATCGCGGCTCAGAATGCGGGAACGCTGGCCCCGTTCGCCACGATCGTCCTGATTCTGGTCACATTGTTCGGCGCATTGCCGGTGTATTCCTATGTGGCCCGGCATTCGTTCACCGGGCAGGGTTCCATCGGCATGTTGGCCCAGCTGGTTTCGGGTTGGACCGGGAAAGTGCTGGTGTTAGTGCTGTTGGGGTTCGCCGGAACCGGGTTCATCATCACGAAGACGCTCTCCGCGGCGGATGCGGCTCTGCACTTGGTCGAGAATCCGAACTGGCCGTTCAAACCACCACTCGGCGAGGAACCGACCGAACAACTCATCGTGGTGACGATGTTGTTGCTGGTGCTGCTGGGCGGCATGTTCCTGCGGGGGTTCCGCGAAGTGATCGGACTCGCCACCGTGCTGGTGGGCATTTATCTGGGATTGAACGCGATCATCATCGGCTACGGGTTAGCCTATCTCGTCGAACACCCCGAGCATTGGCACGCCTGGATCGGTCGACTGCAATCCGGGGAATGGTATTTGCCGCATAATCCCCTGGGCATGACCGATGGTTGGTTGTCCATTCTGCTCGTGAGTTTGTTGCTGTTTCCCAAGCTGGCCCTGGGTTTGAGCGGGTTTGAGACGGGCGTGGCGGTGATGCCACACGTTCGCGGACGAAGCGACGATGAACCCGAACGACCGCTGGGGCGCATCCGCAATGCGCGTTGGTTGCTGCTCACGGCGGCTGGCATCATGTCCGTCTATTTGCTGGGTTCGTCGATCGTCGTGAGTACGCTGATCGAACCGAAAGATCTGATCGCGGTATCGGCTTCAGGAGAATTGCCCCTGGACAAGCAAGGGCACCCCATCACGAACCCGGAAAACTGGCCGAAGAAACCGGCTTCTGGGCGAGCATTGGCGTATTTGGCTCATGCGGAAGGCGCGCGCGATCGGCAAATCTGCCCGTTCTTCGGCTCGACATTCGGGACGATTTATGACTTGAGTACCATCGTGATTCTCTGGTTCGCCGGGGCGAGTGCGATGGTGGGGTTACTGAATCTCGTCCCACAATATCTGCCGAAATACGGGATGGCCCCAGAATGGGCCGGGGCCACGCAACCGCTGGTCTTCCTGTTCACCACGATTAACCTGCTCGTAACCTGGGTCTTTTCGGCGAGTGTCGATGCCCAGGGGGGGGCGTATGCCACAGGAGTGCTAGTCCTCATTACGAGTGCCTGTACGGCCTCGTTGATCCATGTGTTTCAATCCCGTGAGGGGCGGCCTTGGTATCGGCGTTTGTCGATCCCATTCGGGGTCATCACCTTGGTGTTTGTGTACACAACGATTGTGAATGAAGTCGAAAAGAATTTCCGAGGTCTGATTATTGCCTCGGTGTTCATCGTGACAATCCTGGTGACTTCGTTCGTTTCGCGGATCATTCGCAGTCGAGAACTCCGATTCGCGGGGTTCCTGGTCCCGGACCCGCACTCCAAGTTGTTGTGGGATACGATCCGCCATTTGGAACTGACCGTTCTGGTCCCGCACCGGCCCGGTCGTCGCTCACTGGCCAGCAAGGAAGGTTCGATTCGACGGGAGCATCGCATCCCACGCGATCTGATGATCGTGTTCGTCGAAGTTGCACTGGCGGATGCGAGCGAATTCGAGAATCAGCCCATCATCGACATTCGCCAGGAAGAAGGGCGATACGTTCTGAAAATCTCCGGGGCCGCGTCCATCTCGCACACTTTGGCGGCTCTGGCCCTGGAGATGGCCAAGACCGGACGACCGCCCGAAATCCATTTCGGCTGGACCGATGAGACACCCTGGACCGGCACACTGGGTTTCCTACTGTTCGGCGAGGGGAATGTTCCGTGGATGGTGCGGGAACTGCTCCGCCGCGCCGAGCCGAACCCTGAGCGACGGCCATTGATTATTCTGGCGGGGATGTGAACCGGGCACGCAATTGTTGCTCCCATTCCTCGGCCCGGTCGAGGTCTTGCTGGCGGATGTTGTTCACCTCCCAGCGGTCGGCCGGTTTCTCGTAGAGTTGCGGTTCCCGTGGGTCATCTTCAGGGTCCGTGGCCAGCGGCAGCAGCAAGGCTCGATCCACTGTGCGTAAGGCGACTTCGGACGCAGAACCCAGGGTGAGGACGGTAAGGGCTTCTGTCCGCGTTCCCGCGTTCGGATCGTCGGCAAGCGCCAGCCAATCCACGGCAACTTCCCCGCCATCCGGGACGGGGACGGCCCATATCCTGGCGAGAGTCGGCAGCAAATCCATCGGTTGCGTCAGAGCGGATACCCGTGTTCCGGCTTGGTGTGCGTTCGCCAATCGCATCAACAACGGCAGATGGATGAGTTCTTCGTGCAGCCACGGGCGGTGTCGGCCAATCATCCCATGTTCGCCGAGGGGGTAACCGAAATCCGTGGTGAGAATCCAGTGGGCGGTCGTATCCAGGCCGTGTTCGCGGAACAGGTCGAACACGCGGCCCAACTCCGCGTCGAACCCGCTGACCACGGCGGCAAAGCTCCGATGCAGCAACTCCCAGGAAGGCAGATCATCGCGGTCGAACCACCCGACCGGTGGTTGGGTCCACGGCTGCACAGGTTCGGGCGGAGTCGCGGGTTCGGCTTCCTCCTCCGCATCGTCTTCCGAGTCTTCATCCGATGAGAGAGCATCTTCACCTTCTTCACCATCAGAGGAATCGTCATCGTGTTCGTCTGCGTATTCATTCTGCTGATCATCGGCGGTGTCGTTCGTGGCCTCATCATCCAGCAGGTCCGCGATGTAGAGTTGGAAAACCTCTTGGGGCACGTCCCACGGTGGGAGCAGGCGATCGAGTTCGAGCCAGAGGAGGAATGCCGAGCGTTGTTGCAGTTCGGGCAGTAACGCGGTCAGTGTGCCGCAAAGGGCATCGGGGTCATCAGGGGAGATGGTCAACACGCGGGACCAACCGAGTTGAAATTCGTCAGTCGGCAAATTTTCCGGGCGGGTCTGGATCACGAGAACCGACTCGACCCCAGCGGACGTAAGAAGAGTGAGGAGATCAGGAGTCGGGCGATTCCGAACCGCGGCGGGCGGCTGGGCCAGTTGGCCGGTTCGCCAAGTTCGGCGTGCGGCGACCGGGTCCGGGCAATCGGAAATATGCTGATCGAAGACCACGGATTCGGCCGCGAGCCGATCCAGATGCGGGGTCACGATCCATTCGTTGCCATAAGCTCCGAACGCGGCAAGCGGGCAACCGTGTAGCGTAATGACGACAGCGTGCATGAGTAGCGGACATCCTGTATGCATTCCGGGTTCACGGGCATTCCACAAGATTGGACGGGTCGGAAACACGACCACGATGCCTGTGCGGGTGTGATGACTACAATAAAGGTTCTACGTTCATTCCGTAACGGGAAGGGGCTCCGGTGCTGGGACCGATCTTTATGCGGGAACTGGTGACGGTTCCTCGGCGGAGTAGTCATTACTCGGCGCGTGTGGCACTACTGGTTTTACTCGGCATCCTGGGCATAACGGCCTGGCAAGCGACCGTCGGCTTCGCTCGGGAACCGAGTCTCGGCGAGACAGCACGATTCGGCGTGTTGCTGTTTCAAATCATCGTTTATGTGCAAATGCTGTTATTGATCTTCTTTGCGGCCCTTTCCGCCGCGAGTGCCGTAGCGCAGGAAAAAGATCGTCGCACCTTCATTCTCCTACTGATTACCGACATGCGCGATTATGAAATCGTGCTGGGAAAGATGCTCGGCAGTTTGTTGCCGATCACGATTCTGTTGAGTGTCTCGCTACCCGTGCTGTCGCTGTTGGTCTTACTGGGTGGCGTGGCGCCGAGTCAGGTTGTGCAGGCGGCCGCGGTGATGTTCACGACCGCCTTCGCGGCAGGGTCGCTTGGAGGGGTGGTCGCACTCTGGCGAGAACGGACCTTCCAGGCACTGGCTTTGTCGGTATTGTTCATCGCGTTGTATCTGAGTCTGGCCCAAGCCGTTGCGGTGGTTGGGCCGATGATTGCGGCGGGAATGAACTGGGACGCGGTTCACACGGCGCTGGACCCGTTCCAGGCGATGCGATCGGTGTTGGATCCTCCGCCGGGCGGTTGGCGTGGGTTTGCGCCGCCGTATGTGTTCAGTGTCGTCATGCTGATGGTGAGCGTGCTGTTGAACGGTTTTGGCATCGGGAAACTGCGGGCGTGGAACCCTAGCGGCGAACCGATCATGCAGCGGGAAGGTCCATCGGCTGACCCGGAAGCCGAGATGACACCGGAGCAACTGAAAGAGTTCCGCGCGAAGGCCCACGCCGCGCCAGGGAAGTTGCGCTCTGTCGGGCCGAATCCGATTCTCTGGCGAGAAACCCGCACCTTTGCCTATGGTCGCCGACCACTGCTCATCAAGTTGGCGTATGCCATCGTGCTGACGCTGGTGGTGTACTTCGCTGTCAGCGGGTTATACCAACCCGGCGGTCGGCCCGCGTTTGCTGCTGCTTATGGCTTGGTGCCCATCGCCGTGCTGAGTATGCTGCTCATCTCCGCTCAGGCGGTCACGTCGATCACCACGGAACGGGACATCGGCGCGTTGGATTTGCTCCTGGTGACAGACATTTCACCCTACGAGTTCGTCTTCGGGAAGATGTTGGGAGTCTTCTACAACACGAAAGAATATCTGATTCCACCGCTTCTGTTGGCCGGGTTTTATGCTTGCACGGGCACGCTGACGAAGACCCCGCCAGGAGCGGACCTCATAACCCGATTCTCCGGGAACCTGGTGCCGTTGCTGGCGATTGTCGGCACGATGTTGGTGCTGTTCTTGTACGTTGTGGTTCTCGGATTGCATGTATCGTTGCGGTTGGCGAGTAGCCGATTGGCCATCGTGAATACGCTGGGCACAGTCTTTTTTCTCTCGATTGGGACACTCATCTGTATCTATTTGATCGTGATTAACCGGGGCAGTTTTGCGAATCAGTGGGTGAGTTTCTTATCGTTCCTCATACTGGGCATCGGCGGGTTGATGTGGGTGATGAGTGCGGATCGGCCATCGCCTGCACTTTCCCTTGCGAGTGTATTCTGTCCGCTGTCGATGTTTTACGGGGTGACGAACATTCTCATTGCTCGCCCCGGCACGGATGAATCCGCGGATCCGTTGGTGCCGTTCCTCGCGTTAGCGGTATCGTTTGGCTTCGCCATCACGGCGATGCTGGTGCCCTTGTTGAGTGAGTTCGATGTCACTCTCGGTCGCACCACCGCCGCGAACGAGGAATAATGCGGGTACGGTCAGATGCGGACTCCCGCTTCTCCAGACTGGTGAGCGGGGAGCGGCAACGACCGATGGCGTGCGGTTCTTTTACAGCACGCCTTTGGTCGACGGAATGCCCGTGGCACGGGGATCGGGTTCGACAGCCTGTCGGAGGGAACGGGCTACGGATTTGAAGATCGTTTCCACAATGTGATGCGTGTTGCGACCGTGATGCTGGACGACGTGCAGCGTGAGCAACCCGGCCGAGGACACGGCCCGCCAGAATTCCTCCGCCAGTTGGGAACTGAAAGTCCCCAGCGTTTCCAATGGGACCGCGGCATCCCAGACCAGAAATGGCCGCCCGCTCAGGTCCACTGCGGATGTGACCAGCGTTTCATCCATCGGGATCGTGGCATCGCCGAACCGACGGATTCCGGCTTTGTTGCCGAGCGCTTCCACCAAGGCTTTGCCGAAACAGATGCCGACATCTTCCACGGTGTGATGCGCGTCAATGTGCAAGTCGCCATTACAATGCACGGTCAAGTCAAACAGACCATGCCGGGCAATGTGCGTCAACATGTGGTCGAAGAAACCGACCCCCGTGGCCACATCGGCCTGACCCTGACCATCCAGGTTCAGACTCAGCGTGATTTGCGTTTCGGCCGTTTCACGGCGAATGGTAGCGGTACGCGGCATAATTTAGAGGATGGCTCGGAGTGCAGTGAACAGACGGTCGATCTCGGGATCGGTGCCAACCGAAATGCGGAGGCCATCTCCGAATCCGGCATAGTTCATGTAGCGGACCAGGATGCCACGCTGTTTCAGGGCTTCGTACAGCGGATACACGGGGCGATCCGTTCGGCGACACCAGACGAAATTGGCCTGGCTGGGCGTGATCTCGAACCCCAGTTCGGTGAGAGTCGCGGTCATTCGCCCCCGAGTGGCCATGATTTTCGCGCGAACATCAGCATAATAAGACTGATCTTCCATCGCGGCAGTTGCGGCCGCGAGCGTGAGAACATTGCAGTTGTAAGAATCCTTGACTTTGATGAGTTCTCGCACGGTGGCCGGGTCCGCGATACCGAAGCCGAACCGGATACCCGCCAGCGAATAATACTTGCTGAAACTGCGAGTCACGATGAGGTTCGGCACCTTCCCAATCAGCCCGAGGCCGTTCCATTCCGCGAAATCGCCGTAGGCTTCGTCGAGAACAAGTGGTCCCCGAATCTCCTGGGCCAATCGGGTAACCGCGACTTCTCCTAACGCGGTGCCAGTCGGGGAGTTCGGATTAGCCAGGAACGTCAGGTGCGCGTCCGACACCGGCCAGGGAGTGGGCAACGTCCACTCGGGAGTAAACGGCACCGTTTGAAATCGGGCGCCCTGAATGTCGGCCAAGGTCTTGTACAGAATGTAACTCGGAGTGGGGGAAACGAGCAAACCGCCTTCCGGGACAAATGTCCGCGTCAAGATCGTCAGAATGTCATCGGATCCGTTACCGATTAGGATGCATTCCGGGTCTATGCCGAGGACACGGCCCGCAGCGCGGCGAAAGGTCTGGCCGGTGGGTTCGGGGTACTTCCGCAGCCGGTCGCCGGTGAGCGCGGCCCGAATCGCTTCCAACACCCGCGGCGAAGCCGGATACGGGTTTTCATTGGTATTGAGCTTGACGATGTCCGGCGTATTCAGTTGCTCGCCGGGCATGTACCCAGCCATGTTCCGCACGGATTCGCGGATAGATGATTGCATGGGGCGTTTGGTATTCCCGGTAATGGATGGAGTCAGAGCGTCAATGTGTGGGGGTTACTTTTTCGTGGGAGTCGTCCCAGCTTTTTCCGGCTTCGGTTTGGGTCGGGCCGCAGGTCCGGTGTCGCTCGCTCGGTGAGAGACACTCAAGGAGTGGCCGGGCAGCCCTTCTTTATCAGCAAGATAGACCACCACATCGGCGATGTCTTTGAGGCCATTGCGGGTGAAGCGGAGAATGCTGGTGCGTTTGCGGAAGTCGTTGGCACTGAGTCCGCTGGCGAATTTGGCCGTGCCACCCGTAGGCAGAACGTGTGAAGGCCCGGCCGCGTAGTCTCCCACGGCCACGGGGGTAAACGGCCCGAGGAAGATCGCTCCAGCATCGACTTCTTCGGCGATGGCATCCGGGTCGCGGGTTTGAATATGCAAATGTTCAGGGGCTAGGGTGTTGACCGCGTGAATGGCGGTCGCTTTATCCGGTGCCAAAACGAAAGCTCCGTAACGCTCCAGGCAGTCGCGGGTTAAGTCTGCTCGGCCGAGCTTGGCAAGCCGCTTTTCGAGGGCTTCTTTCACTTCGTTGAGTAGCGGTTCATACCAAGTGACCAACACCGCCGAACCGGGAGAGTGTTCGGCCTGTGCGATCAGATCGAGAGCAATATATTGAGGGTGAGCGGAGTCATCGGCGACAACAACCACTTCACTAGGCCCAGCGAGGCAGTCAATCGCCACGGTGCCGAAAACATGTTTTTTCGCTAGAGCAACGAACTGATTCCCCGGCCCGACGATCATATTCACCGGCTTCAAACCGGGAATGCCATACGCCATTGACGCGATGGCTTGCACACCGCCGAGCCGATAGACTTCCGACACCCCGAGTTCTTTGCAGGCTGCCAGCATATCCTGGTTGTAGGCACCCGTCGGGGTTGGCGGCATGCAAACGACAATCTCTTCCACACCCGCCGCTTGTGCCGGGCAAACTGTCATTAAGAGAGTGGATGGGTACGCGGCTGCTCCTCCAGGGCAATAAATGCCTACTCGTGCCAGGGGGCGATACCGGAGGTGCAGTTCGTGGGAGCCGGAGACACGCAATTCCGCATCACGGTGGAGAAGGCCGCTCTGGAAGGAATCGACATTGTAGCGGATACGTCGTAAGACATCGAGATATTCGGTGGAAGCGGCGGCGTGAGCTTCGTCGAGTTCTTTTTGCGATACCCGAATCATATCCGGCTTGAGCTTAACTTTATCAAACGCCTCAGTATAACGGAGAACAGCTTCGAGTCCTTTGGATTTGACCTCGGCACAGATACGGGTAACCGATTGAGCGGGGGAAAGTGCCTCACCGAACACAGCTTGCGTCAATTTCTTGGACGCAGGTGTCACGAGTTCCGCATCGAGTTTGAGTTGATCGCGGAGCTTGGCCAATTGTTGATTGGCGTTGCTGGCTGAGAGGTCAATCCGCCGCAACTTCAGAGCAGGCATCAGATCGTCTCGGGATTTCCGTTAGGATGATCTACGTCGGGAAGAACGATCCGCACATCGATCCCCGCTAGTAGTGAGTATACGGATTCTCTGGCATAAACGCAAGGATGCGGACACAGATGGCTCACCAAGAGCGAACGCATTTCGGAGAACTGGGGCTCCCATCGTTCTCCGTGAACCCGTAGCGTATTGTTCCGAAGGCAACCTTCTCTCATATTATCCTGGATGAGAGAAGGCTGTTTTCATTTGGTCTGAGATTTGCTAATTGTGAACGTAAATGGTGCATTGTCGCGTTCCGCGACCGTGGCGGTCCAACCCGAGGTATCGGGGTCCAGGTATTTGTCGGGAACCTGGAATGGGGAGGGTTTGGGCTCTCCGTTTCCTTCGGTTACGAGTACGGTCCCCTCTTCCGAAGGCGACAACGAGATCCGGTAATCACCGGGGACAACGCCAAGATCCGCTGTTACCGAAAACGTCCCATCACTTTGAATTTTGATGAGTTGCGCGGGGTCATCACCTAGGATGGGGTTGAAGATAATCATCCCTTCCGGGAGTGGTTTGCCATCGGCGTAGAGGACTTTCCCGGAAACGGCGACTGTGTCCGGTTTTCCGTCCCCGCACCCCGTGAGTCCGAGAATAAGTCCCGCACACAGCCCGGCCAAACTTCTACAATTCCAGAACCGAAGCGGCATAATCCATACTCCATGAGTCGGGGGACATCAGGCCCAGTTGACACACAATCCCCGGATCAGGGCAAGGTGAAGATGAGGCCATCATTCCGGCCACCCAAACCTTTGCGTATGTTGGAATCGGTCGAACTCCGCAGGAATTGAATGGATCCATCGGACATCACGCCCATCACACCGCCGATATGCCAGCCATGGAACGCACGTTCATCCGCAGTATTGAAGGCCCAGTTTGTGGAACCCAAGACTTCAGAAAACTCATTATTTGGGGGGTTATTATCCATATCTGCTGAGAAGATCGGATTGCAACTACACCAGCTACAACGAGGATTGGTACCATCATTGCCGACCTTTTCCGCGAGCAGCAGGGTGTTGGAAGTGCCATCGGTAATGTCGGTCAGACGAAAGCCGTCCGTTTTCGGATTGCCGTATAACAAAACTCCATTCTCGTTATCCACGCTGGCCAAAACATCTCCGCCGGTCCAATTACTTCCCGCGTTCCCAGCATAGTTTTGCATCGCCTGACCGGATTGTACTTCCGGCGCGGCCGAGGATGGACAGCGAAAGGTCTTGATCTGCGCCAGCATCACATTCTTGATCGCTGGAGTGCCAGATCCGCCATTATCGTTGTAGACAAGATCGTCGACCGCGTTATACAGGTTTTGCTGCTCGACGAAGGGTAGGATATAGGCACCCCAACCCCAGCCATACCCTGCCGTTGATGTCCCCGCGATGCCGACTGGCAATTTCATAAATGTGTCGTGATGGCTGTGCATAGCCAATCCGAGTTGCTTCAAATTGTTGCTACAGGTACTGCGAGCCGCGGCCTCACGCACCTTTTGTACGGCAGGCAAGAGCAGCCCAATCAGAATCGCAATTATCGCAATGACCACCAATAATTCAATCAGTGTGAATGCCAGACGACGAGAATGAGTCATTCGGTTCATCCTGTGTAACCTCCAACAATTGAAAATGAGATGGGACTGCAATGTGGGTGCGATTGGCTTCCATTCATTTCCCAAGTCATGACTGCAATAATTCTGGGTGCAGAGACACCCGATTTCACGAACCATCTTCGTGAGAGTGAAATGAACGGATCCCTCGTGTGCGTTAGCGAGATCACACACGAGAACACAACCCACACTGCGTTACAGTACAATTTCCGAGGTATGAGCGTCAAGTGAAAATGAAAAATTGGTTAGTCGCAGCTATTGTTGCCTTTCCCGTACCGTCCCTTTGCCAAGGATTTCCGTAAGATGAATGATTCCGTCTCTACACCAGGATTCACCCGGCACGACACGAGTTTCCTCATGCGATTTCTCTCGATTGGCGCATTGACACTGGTATTGGGCGTGCTGCCCGCGTACGCGGACAAGTCATTAGAAGGGAAAGCCTGTCGGTCGGTACATCTGGGCTACCCAGGAGATCGAGCCGTCGCCTTTTACAACGAAGTGACCGTGCAAAAATCCGCGGAGGGGACGTACTTTTGTGCCTGCGGTTGGGACAAGGGCTACTTTGGGATTCAGGAGCAATCCGGCGGGAAAAAGGTGGTCATCTTCTCCGTCTGGGATTCCGGTCAGAATGACCCGAAAGCCGTGGCCGAGGATCGGCAGGTTAAACTTCTGCACAAGCATCCCAAAGTGCGAACGGGCCGCTTTGGTGGGGAAGGGACGGGCGGGCAATCCTTCCTGGATTTCAACTGGAAGGTCGGGAATACCTATCGCTTCATCGTCCACGCGAAACCGGACGGCCAGCGAACAGAATATTCGGGCTACTTTTTCGCGCCGGAAGTCGGCGAATGGATGCATCTCATCACGTTCTCGACCATCACCGGCGGGAAAAAGGATCTGGGTGGCTACTACTCGTTCGTCGAAGATTTCAAGCGCAATCGCGTCTCACTGACCCAGCCGCGTGTTGCTCAGTTCAACCCCGTTTGGACGCTGAACCAGGATAGAAAATGGTCCCCCATCCTGACCGCGCGATTCACCGGAGATAGTAACCCGGCGGAAAATATCGACGCGGGAATGGAAAAAGGGCGGTTCTTCCTCAAAACCGGCGGCGATACCCAAAACACCCATACAAAATTGGGTCAAACGATGTCGCTCCCGCAGGCACCAGGAAAGGCTCCCCAATCGCCGCTTCCCCGGTTCCCGCGGTAATTCCCGCAGCATCAATTTTTGCCGAATCAGTTGCTGCCAGCGTGGGGAGCGATTGCACGCAATGCCTGCCGAAGTTTGTCCGCTTCATATTGGCCGAACTTCCGCAGACGCGGTTTGAGATAGTCCTGCACGGGCTTGGGCCGTTTGGTGGTTGGGTTCATATAATCGTGCGGATAACGGACCTGAGTAGCCAGGACCGCATCCAATTGATCGAGTTGCTCTTTCGGAATGGCGGGCTGGCCATCGGAACGGAGCGTGACGTAGGCCCAGGTCAGGTGCATGGCCGCTTCCGGGTCCGCGGCCCAGCGGCCCGTGGCGGCTTCGACGACCAGTTGCTGCAACCGGGCCGTCTCCTCGGGGGTATACACCGGCGTGGCAATCTGGGTTTGGGCGAGTAGGAACTGTTCGCACCATTCCGCAAGATCATTCGCGGCGGCGGCGAGTGGAGCCGGGGCACCGAATGGCCGAGCGACCGCCGCTTTTTGAACCGCTTCCCATTTCACGGCGAACGCGGGGGCCAGTTCTTTCAATTCGGGATGGTTCAACCCTTCCGCATGTTTCGCCACCACGCCGGGAAGGGCTTCGACCCAGGCTTTCAGAGTCGGTCGCCCTGGGGGGCCGGAGTAACCCCGTTTCTGACGGTCACTGGGATATTTCAGATCATGATGACAGGCATAGCAGTCGAAACGGGCGTAATCGACCATCGTGGTACCGTTCGGGTCAGCGGCGGCTTGGGCCTCCGCGGCGACGGTGCGCATCTCGGCTTGCAGTGCTGCAATCGCCCCGTTGGCGACATGGCGAGCTAAGTACGATTCCTTTTGCGCAGGGTGAAACCGGAAGATTGGCCAATTCTTTGTCGGTTCCTTTTGGGCGAACTCCTCGAAGAATTTGAGCCGTTTATCCGTTGGGTAGCCCCAGTGCTTCGGTTCGTTTTCCATGAAGGTGCCGAGCTCGAACGGCGGCAACGGTGGATGGCCGGCCGCGTACATCTCGTGGGTGATGATCTTCCCTTCGTCCGGGTTGCCAACATGGCAAGACACGCACAATTTCGCCTTTGTGGCGGGGTTCCGCAGGTCCGACATTCCTTTGCTGTACTTGTAGGCCGGGTCTTTCGCCCGCCAGGGCATCGGATCGCCCGCTTGCCGCGGCGTATCGAAATGAGAGTTCTGCCAATCTCGACCCAAACCATGACAGACCGTGCAATTGATGCCACCATCCGCCGTGGCAAACTGCTCGTATTTTTTCTCGGCCAATGGTTGGACTGGCTGCGTATCCGCGGAATGGCAAGTCAAACAGCGGGCATCCTTCGTAACATCGTAACCGAGGACGCGGGCCATCTGCTGACCAATCGGACCTGATAAGTTCTGATACGCTGCCGAGTGAATATCCTTCTCGAACCAAGTGATACTCTCGTTCAACAGAATGAATTGATCAGAGTGATATCGATCGGGTGTCTTTGAGTCTGTTGCATTCTTTTGCGCATGACAGCGTTCGCATCCGGCGATACTCGAACCCAAACCGCCGCACTGGGCCGGGTCGGCATGGAGCAAAAACCGTGCGGCAGAAGCAGAGCCGGGGGAAGAGTTGGTGGGTGAATGGGCCGGAGGTTGCCCCCAACTGACATCGGGGATTCCGAACGCCACGACCGCGCTGAGCGCCACCCCGACTCCGCACAGGATTCGCGTTCTCATAGCCCCGCACCCTCATCGGCGATGTATTGTTCTCACGTCGAATATATTCACATTCACCCAATCCACGAAAGCCTACCGCCACGGAAGTTTCCGAGGAAACCGTGCGTACGACTCGGTTGTAACGAAATCAGCAACCGTGAGGGCAGGATACCACCTGCCTCATCCGGGGCAACATCTGTTCTCGGCTTAGTTCACGGGAAGAAACGCATATCCATCGGTTTGGCGATTCACCAGTACCGACATGGCGGAAACCGCGATGGGGACTTCTTTTGTCACGTCATCGGTCGCAAACCCTTCTCGTGCCAGGGATTGCCCACAAACATAGATTTCGACACCATGCTTTTGCAGTTCCCGTATCAATGAAAGATTCGGGTTCCCCTTGGTTCCCGCGTGTTGGGCGTAGCGGGTATTTCCCAACGCACAGACCGTCGCCCCGCCATGCAGGACGGCTGTAATCTTGATCCCATTCGGCATGACCCCGTGTGCGGCCGAGAGATTCAGGTATCGGGCCACTCGCTCAAACCCAGGGTTGACCTTATCGAGTTTGCCCCCCGCGGTGATGTCGAAGATGACTTTCGTACCCTGTCGGGGCGGTTCCGCGGCACCCGGCGTGGGAACGATTCCACCATGTGCTGGCACCAGTGGGAACGACTGTTCCGTTTTCGGCGGGGTGGGTGTGGGGGCGGTATCACGACTCCGCACCAGCGACGCGGAGAGAATGACCAGAACCGCGGCGATGCTTAAGCCTACACGCATGGGAGACTCCAGTTAGCCATTGAGTTAAAGCACACTGGGGTACTGTATACGGCCTTCGCTTATTGTCTGGCGCGATTTCTCACCGGAAAATCGTCGTGGTGCCAGCGACAAAGTCACTCCAGATAGCAGGGTTAAACCCCATTCCGCAAAAATCTTGGGTGAACTCTGGGCAGACCGGGCTTGAAGACTGGCGATTGCTCCGCATAATGCAGGTATCACACCGCTGGAGTGGTGGAATGGCAGACACGCCAGTTTGAGGGACTGGTGCCCGCAAGGGTGTGCAGGTTCAAGTCCTGTCTCCAGCAATCAGAATGCTGCCGTAAGCAGAATTTCTGATTCTTCACCGGCGAGATTCATCCCACTTGTGGATGAGTCTCGCCGGTTTTTGTTTCTTCTCACTGAACCTTTAATCTCGCAGCGAGGCCATGTCGATCGAAAAACGGTATTTCACATCGTTTTTGAGCATCCGTTCGTAGGCTTCGTTGATCTTCTGTATGGGAATCACTTCGACATCAGCGGTAATGTTGTGCTGACCGCAGAAGTCGAGCATTTCCTGGGTGATGGCGATGCCGCCGATCAGCGATCCGCTGAGGGTTTTGTTGCCAAAGAATAGGGAGAACGCGGAAACCGGCAGCGGCTTTTCCGGGGCACCCACCAGCGTCAGATTCCCGCCGACACGCACCAAATTCAGGTAGGCATTGATGTCGTGATCGGCGGACACGCAATCCAGAATCATGTCGAACGACCCGGCGTGCTGCTTCATCTCATCGGTATTCTTCGAGATGATGACCTCATCGGCTCCGAGTCTCCGGGCATCTTCGGCCTTACTTGGCGAGGTGGTGATGACCACGACGTGAGCTCCCATCGCATGAGCCAGCTTTACGCCCATGTGGCCGAGTCCACCGAGGCCGACGATTCCGACTTTCTTCCCTGGGCCGACGTGATTCCGTTTCAAAGGTGTATAGGTCGTCACACCCGCACACAAGAGCGGAGCCACTCCGGCTGGGTTCAAATGTGCCGGAATCCGCAGAACCATCGCCTCTTCCACCACGATGCTATCCGAGTAGCCACCATAAGTAACCGGAGCCGTTCCGTGTGGGTCCGGTGAGTTGTAGGTAAACGTGGCACTCGGGCAGAACTGTTCAAATCCTCCCTGACAGTTCGGGCAGGAGTGATCCGCACCCACCAGACAGCCGACCCCGACCAGATCACCCACTTGAAATTTCGTCACGCCCTGTCCCACTTGCGTGACCCGCCCGACAATCTCATGACCCGGCACACAGGGATACACAGTCGGAATCACGCTGTGCCATTCATCGCGAGCCTGATGTAAGTCCGAGTGACACACACCACAGAACAGAATCTCAATCCGTACATCGGTTTTCGTCGTTTCTCGACGGGGAATCGTGATTCCGGCCAGGGCCGCCGTGGGACTGACGCTGGCGTAGGCTTTGGCTGTCGGCATTCTAGGTATCTCGTGTGAGAGTTTTGAAAGAAATGAAAGGATCGGGAACGAGGTACCGGTCCCGATCCGCACCCATCGACTGCATGCTATTCACCGTCAACGGTCCCCGATCTTACAGCTTCATCTCAACATCTGGGGGGATGTCGCCTTTTTCCTGCTTCTTGCGGAAACTCGTGACGAAGTCTTCGATCGCTTTCTTACTCCCCATACGGGCGAGCGGTCCCATCTTGTCGATGAAGAGCACGCCGTTGAGGTGGTCGATTTCGTGCTGCCAAATGCGGGCGGGTAGGCCCGTGCAGGTCATCTCGAACGGCTTCCCGGTGAGATCGTAATACTGCACCCGGACCATTTTCGCTCGGCGAATGTCCTGGTAGAGCCCAGGGAAACTCAGGCAACCTTCGCGGCCCTTTTCCGATCCTTTCGACTCCAGGATCACCGGATTGATCGCCACCACTTCCTGCTCTGGGCAGGCGGGATCACCTTGGAAGTTGATGACGAGAATCTGATAATCGAGCCCCACCTGTTGAGCGGCGAGCCCGAGTCCTTCCTGCTTGTACATGAGTTCCAGCATCTCCCGCCCGGCCTGGATGACCGCGGCATCGAGAGTCGTGACAGGGCGTGCTTTCACCCGCAGAGCCGGGTGAGGATAGGACAACACATTCATCAGCGCCGTTCCCGTGGGCCGAATCAAAATCGTATTATATCGCCGAAACGATTCTTGGCAGGTGCGATCGGATTCCCAGTTCTGGCTTTACCCCGTCGAATTTCTGGAATGTTGCCCCGCGCGGTTCGAGCGGAACCACAGTATCATACACGAATACGGGAAATTGTGAGGAACGGGGGAAGTCCGTGAGTGCGTTGACTTTTGAGTACGATGTCGTGGTGGTCGGGGCCGGACACGCAGGGACGGAAGCCGCGATGGCCACCGCCCGAATGGGATGGCGTACCTGCCTGCTCACCATGAATGCCGATGCTGTCGCGCAGATGTCGTGCAATCCCGCCATCGGCGGCGTGGCCAAAGGGCAAATCGTCCGGGAAATCGACGCACTCGGCGGTGTCATGGGCCGTTGCACCGATGCTAGCGGCATCATGTTCAAAATGCTGAACGCCTCCAAAGGCCCGGCGATGCACTCGCCGCGTGCCCAGTGCGATAAAAAATTATACCAATTCACGATGAAACAATGGGTAGAGGAACAGGAAAACCTCACCCTCCGGCAAGAACTCGTGGAAGGGCTATTGCTGGAACCGTGCGAGCCATCCGCGACGGCCCAATTCCAGGTCCGGGGCATCGTGGCTCGCGGAGATACCCACTATCGCGCTCCCGTAGTGATTCTGACCACGGGGACATTTCTCAAAGCGTTGATGCACACCGGCGAAGCCAAAACTGTTGGCGGGCGAGCCGGGGATTCCTCCGCGGAAAGAATGTCCGATAGCCTCGCCGCGGCTGGATTCGAGTTGGCCCGATTCAAGACCGGCACCCCTTGCCGACTCAATGGCCGAACGATCGACTTTTCCCAACTCGAAATCTCACGCGGGGACGCGGTGCCCCGGCCGTTCAGCTTCGCCACCGAGCGGATTACCGTTCCGCAACTCGATTGCCACATCACCACCACATCCGAGGCCGTCCATGAACTGATTCGGGCCAACTTGCACCGAGCTCCGATGTATACCGGCCAGATTGGCTCACGCGGCCCCCGCTATTGCCCGAGCATTGAGGATAAAGTCGTCCGATTCGGGGACAAGACCTCACATCAGATCTTCCTGGAACCCGAAGGGTTGCACACCCACGAATACTACTGCAACGGCATCAGCACGAGTTTGCCCAAAGATGTCCAGCAAGCCATGCTCCAGCTGATTCCCGGCTTGGAACACGCTGAGGTGATGCGGTGGGGCTATGCTGTCGAGTATGATTACGCCCCGCCCACACAACTGAAACAGACGCTCGAAACCAAACCCGTGGACGGTTTATACTTCGCCGGGCAAATCAACGGCACCACGGGTTACGAGGAAGCCGCCGCCCAAGGGCTCATGGCCGGACTGAACGCGGCTCTCAAACTGCAAGGAAAACCGCCGTTCCTCCTCGATCGGAGTCAGGCCTACATCGGCGTTCTCATTGATGATCTGGTGTCGAAAGGTGTCGACGAACCGTACCGGATGTTCACATCACGGGCCGAATATCGCCTTTTGCTGCGTCAGGACAACGCCGATCGCCGGTTGACACCCCTGGCCCGGCAAATCGGTTCCGTCTCCGAGGAAGCCTGGCAACGATTGGAAGAAAAGGAAACCCAAATCGCCCAACTGTACGCAGACCTCCGGGCCGCCAAATCGGAGGGAGAAAATTTACTGACTTGGCTGAAACGCACCGGCACGGAATGGGAAAATCTTTGCGAACGCCACCCCCCCTTGCGGGCATGGAACACCCGGCCAACCGTTGTGGAACAGGTGGTGTTGGAGACAAAATACAGCGGCTACATCGACCGGCAAACGATGGAGATCGAACGGTTCAAACGCCTGGAAAACAAGCCCATTCCTGCCACATTCAATTTCACAGCCGTCCCCCAACTGCGACTGGAAGCCCGTGATAAGCTGAGCCGGATTCAACCGACGAGTTTAGGTCAGGCGAGCCGGGTGAGCGGCATCACCCCGGCAGACTTGGCAGTGCTGTTGTGTTATCTGGAATGATCGGGTATGGGGCACCTCGCCGGTTGGGGCAACTCGGGTAACTGAGTGCTACGGCGGGCCATGTGTGATACGAAACTTTGGGCTATACACAGTCTGGGCAGTATGGATAATCTTGATCAGTTCCCGCGACCCAAACGGTTCACGGGATCATAATTGGGTGTCATCTCCGAAATGATGCCCGCTTGGTTGTAATGAGTAAGCGTTGCGTTGACAGAGGTTATGGCAGGGGTATAATCTGGTGCATGGGAGGATTCCCAGGATTTGCCATCTTGCCTATGCCCCGTCGAGCTTCGCTTCTAGTATCTGGACCCAGTCAGTACGGATGAGATTGAGTTTTCTTGAAGGGTTGTTTGCGGATCACACAGGTTCATGACGTATCCAGGGATGGGTTCCGGTTCGCTCTGGTTTCAGGGACGAACCTTCTTCCAGTCAGCCGGCGGTTGCCGGTAGGTGGGACGCAGTATGAAGACCGTGTTCACGACCGGCGAGGCTGCCAAAATCTGTAAGGTCAGCCAGCAAACTATTATCCGTTGCTTCGACAACGGCCAACTCAAGGGATTCCGGGTTCCCGGTTCCAAATTTCGGCGGATTCCCCGCGAAGCGCTCTACCGCTTCATGAAAGATAACGGCATTCCCACCGATGCTCTCGAAAGCGGCAAACGCAAAGTGCTGCTGGTCGATGACGAGGTCGATATCGTCGAGATGATCGGGAAATCTTTAGAGGAAGACGGCCGGTTTGAAGTCAAAATCGCCGCGAACGGTTTCGATGCGGGGATGATGGTCAAGGATTATCGCCCGGATCTCATCATCCTGGATGTCATGCTCCCGGACATCAACGGCAAGGAAGTCTGCCACCGTGTCCGGGCTGATAACACGCTGGAAGATGTGCGGATTATCTGCATCAGTGGGATGGTAGAGGAAGACAAGATCCAGGAACTGAAGCTCGCCGGGGCCGACGACTTCATTCACAAGCCATTCGATGTCGATGTTCTCATTGAGCGAATGTGCCTGCAACTGGATATGGAACCGGCGACTCCGGCCTGATTCCCGCGTGCCGACACATTCGGGCGAACCGAACCGCAATGGATACGGTTCGCCGGGCCACTCTCACTTGGAGATGTCGGCTCAGACGCTCAATCGGCACCAGGGAAGGAGACACCACGGTGGCGGGCTCGCTTGCGCAAGATGCGCTCCAACACATCTGGTTGCGCCCAGCCTGGTCCGCCCTGGAAGCACTCACGGCCGACCGACCGAACCTCGGTTTGCTGAGTATGGATCCTGGGATCACTTTGCACTGTGTGCGCAGTCAACGCCCCCGATCCGCCCAACAGTTCGTCTTCGATTCGACTTTCATTCTCCAGCCGATGCATTGTGCCTTGGCGGCTCGCTGGTTGACGGCGGATGCAAAAGGGTACTCCGATTGGACCCAGACCCCGCACGCGGCGCATCTATGCCAAATCGGACAGCGAATAGCTTCAGTGGCTGCGCGACTCGCCACGACGACTGGGAACACATCCCCAGCAGCGGCATGGGTCACAGGATTGCTGACCCCGCTGGGGTGGTATGCTCTCTGTGCCGTGCATCCGACGGCGACGGAAATTTTCGCGCACTCGCCCCAATTTGTCCAAACACTCACACGTCAACTGACAGCCCGTCAGCGTCTGCCGGCGTGGCTGGCCGCAACACTGGGTTGGTTGACGCTTCCCGTGCAGGACGCGGAACAATTGGGCGCGGATGCCGGGTTGTTCCCGATCGTGCAAGCGGCGGTACACGCCGTCTGCCGGGCTGATGTGGGAACGCCGTTGTTTGCCGAAATCCCCGATGACGCGCGGAATCCTACACTCACCACGCAGGCTGTGGACTTACAGCAGTCTCTGGCCAAGCCCACGGCACCACGGATCCCCTCCGCATGGGCACAACCGACGATTCCTCCCTCCACCATCCAAGTCATGGTTCGGCTTCTGCATACAACCGCGCAACTGCGAGAAGCCACCCAAACTTCCGATGCCGAGCCATTGGAAAAGCGAATCGACCAACTCGAAACCTATGTTTCCACTCAGCAACACACCCTCGCTGAACGGGTGCAAGAAGCCCGACTCCGGGGATTGGCAGAGTTCGCAGCCGGTGCCAGCCATGAAATCAACAACCCGCTCATGATTATTCTGGGCAACAGCCGCATTCTGGCCGAGGAAGAAGTCGATGCGGATCGTATCGAACGGTTTGCATCCATCGCCCGTTCGACGCATCGGATCAGTGAACTATTGGCCAAGACCCGGCTTTTTGCTCGGCCACCGCTGCCCCGACCCGAAGCGATCCAACTAGCGGACTGGCTGCCAACGATCGCGGTAGCCTGGGAGCGAATCGCCGCCGAGCATTCCGTGCAGTTCACTTTAGAGTGGGGTGCATCCGCGTTGCCCGACCTGGTGCTGGATCCGCACCAACTTCAGCAGGCCTTGACGCAAATCGTTCAGAATGCCGTGGAAGCGGTCGAGCCGGATGGCTGGGTACGGATGAGCCTGTCCGCAATCGGGAACACGGTGCGGTTCGTTATCGCAGACAGCGGACCAGGGCCAGATGCGGAAATCCGGGATCAACTCTTCGATCCGTTCTTTTGTGGACGTGCGGCCGGTCGCCATCCCGGAATGGGGCTGCCCGTGGCGTGGCGGTTGGTCCAGCAAAACGGCGGTCAACTCCGTTTCGCCCCAACTGAGGCACAACCGAGCCGATTTGAACTTCACTTCCCGGTTTCAGATAGTCAGAATAGGGTTATCCGCAAGTCCGCGTAGATCGGATGGGACGGACTCCTTAAGTCGGTGATCGCATGAGCGACACCCCCAAACCGTCAACCTGGATGCAAGTCGTGATGCCGTGCGTTACGGCATTGGTTGATTTGATCTGGCCGCGAGTCTGTCTGGTTTGCGATCGCGGATGGGATTCTTCCGACAATTCCTCGTGTTTATGTGCAACCTGTTATGACGCGGTTCTGAATGACACACACGCCTCGTGTCCGCGTTGCACCAGCACAATCGGCCCGCACACGGACACGACCAACGGTTGCCTGCGTTGTCGGAATGAGCGATTCCAGTTCGAGGCGGCGGTGCGACTCGGACCGTATGAGGGTCTGCGTCGAATCGCCATCCTGCGGATGAAGCAACTCACGGGGGAAACCCTCGCCGAACAACTCGGTCGGGAATGGGCCTTGGCTCGTCGGGAAATTCTGCAACAGGGGGAACCGCAAATCCTGATTCCGATTCCGTTATTTTGGCGGCGGCGGTGGGTGCGGGGATACAATCAATCGGCGGCGCTGGCCGAGGGGATCGGTTCGGTCCTGGGCTTACCCGTGCGGTCGGACATCGTGCGGCGAGTACGTTCCACTTCTGCGCAGCGGTTGCGTTCGCGCACGGAACGCCGTGAGAATGTCCGCGACGCTTTTCGTGTGGTGCGGCCACAGGCGGTACACGGTTTGCGGGTTCTCCTGATCGACGATGTTTTAACGACGGGATCGACAGCCGATGCCGTTGCGGGGGTACTTCGTCGTGCCGGTGCCGCGCAAGTTCGGCTCGCGGTTCTCGCTCACAGATAACACGCCCAGGTAAATCCGTGTGAGCCTGAACGCGAGAAGCTGTTCGGAGCACACGGATTGTGTGGAATCCGCACGACTTGTCCATCGGAGTCTCAGAGAGACGCGAGAAACTGCACCATTTTGATAGCGGTTTCGTCGGAATATGGGCGAATACTTACTGTGACCTGATGTTGGCGCGCCGGCAGGGGCTGTCGGGAAGCCACAAGGAGTAACGGGCCATGCAACGATTGATATTATCCTTTGCGATCCTCGGCCTTAGTGTGGGAACAATCCAGGCAGGTGCCCAGGATTATTTCTCCGAAAGCACCAAAGATTTCGGCACCACGCCACGCGGGCCGATTCTCGTGCATTACTTTCTGCTGACGAATTCGAGCGGACAACCCATCACGATTGGCACGCCACGGGTTTCGTGTGGCTGTGTCTCGGCTTCCGTGATTAAGTCACAACTGGCGGCTGGAGAAACCACGGCTGTTGTCGCGCAGATGGACACCCGCCGCATTCCGACCGCTGGGGTCACGCGGACAGTCACGGTTTATGTGCCCTTCCTCGCTCCTCAGTTAGAAGAAGTCCAACTGCGTGTCTCGGCCATTGCCCGAGACGATCTGGTGATGACACCCGAAACCCTGGCTTTCGGCACGGTTCGTAAGGGGCAGGGAGGGAAAACGTCCGTGCGGATCACGTTCTACAGTGACCCGAACTGGACCATTTCCGCTGCCACCAGCACGGGAGCCTACATCAAACCCACGATTTCGGAACCGCTGCGTCAGGGAAGCCAAGTCACCTACGATATCCACGCGGCGCTGGACCCGGATTGTCCGGTCGGGAACTGGACCGCCGACATCTGGTTGACCACCAGCACGCCGGGCATCGAGCGGCTCCGCATTCCGGTTACGGTCAACGTCGTCACTCCGATTGCTCTGAACCCGCCGGTGCTGAACTTTGGTGACGTGCGGGTCGGCGCGAAAACGGAACAGCGCGTCATCATGCAGGGGAGCGCCCCATTTCGGATCACGGGTGTCAAGGGTGCGGAAAACGGTATCACCGTGACCCCGGATTCCGACGGGCTGCGTCCGGTTCACATTGTCACGATTACGCTCACCCCTGGAACCTCGGGCACGCTGGCTCGGCAACTCGTCGTCAGCACCGATCACAAGGAGCAGCCACAAGTGACCGTGCCGGTAAAAGCGCATGTTGCGCAGTAAGGGATTGTATTGAAATTAACGATCTTCTCTCAGCCCGTGGTCCCGCGCCCACGGGCTGTTGCGTTGAACGTCGCTTCCTGATTTTCGTAGGATACTCTTCACCGTCTTTGCGAGAGCGGTTGACTTCCATATCATCCCGTCGTTGGTTGAACCCAAGGTGTGACAGGTTATGCCGGAATCCCCCGCCGCTCCCTTTCAGAAACTGCTCGTGGCGAACCGCAGTGAAATCGCCATCCGTGTGTGCCGGTCGGCCCACGAACTCGGTATCCGCACCGTAGCGATATACTCGCACGAAGACCGCTTCGCGCTGCACCGCTTCAAGGCCGATGAAGCCTACCGGGTCGGGAAGCCGGGCGAACCGATTCGCGCTTACCTCGACATCCCCGGTATCGTCTCGCTGGCGCGAGAAGCCGGAGTCGATGCGATTCACCCTGGTTACGGCTTCCTCTCCGAGAATGCGGACTTCGCACGCGCCTGCCAGCAAGCGGGGATCACCTTCATCGGCCCGAAACCGGAGATTCTGGGGCAACTCGGCGACAAGGTGACGGCCCGTGGCATTGCCCAGAAGGCGAACGTGCCCATCCTTTCCGGTGGAGATCGTCCCGTTGCGTCCCCAGAAGAAGCGGCCCAACTCGCGGAATCGCTCGGCTATCCGGTGATCGTCAAGGCGGCGATGGGCGGCGGCGGCCGGGGGATGCGGGTTGTTCGTGAGCCCAGTAAACTCGCGGCGGCCATCGAATCCGCGGGGCGGGAAGCCGGGCAAGCGTTCGGCGTGGCGGATGTTTTCCTCGAAAAGTTCGTCGAGCGAGCCAAGCATATCGAAGTGCAACTCCTCGGCGATCGGCACGGCGGGTTGGTGCATTTGTTTGAACGGGACTGCTCCGTCCAACGTCGTCACCAAAAGGTGGTGGAACTGGCTCCCGCGCCGAACCTGAATCCTCAACTCCGTGCGGGGATTCTGGAGGCCGCGCTCGCGGTCGGCAACGCGGTCGGGCTGGATAACGCGGGCACCGTGGAATTTCTGGTCGATGTCGATGCTGGGCGGTTTTACTTCATTGAAGTGAATCCGCGCATCCAGGTCGAACACACTGTGACCGAGGAAGTAACCGGGTACGATCTGGTGCGTTCGCAGATTCTGATTGCTGGCGGAGCGAAGCTCTCCGACCCAGAAGTCGGACTCGGCGATCAGGCCGCGATCACGACGCACGGCTACGCCATCCAGTGCCGGGTGACGACAGAAGACCCCGCCAACGGATTCGTCCCGGATTACGGTCGACTCTCCGCGTATCGCTCCTCGGGTGGTCCTGGTATTCGCCTGGATGGCGGCACCGCGTTCGGTGGAGCCGTCATCACACCGTTTTATGATTCCCTACTGGTGAAAGTGACCGCCAAGGGGATTCGCTTCGACGATGCGTCCAGGCGGATGGAACGGGCCTTGCAAGAGTTCCGCATCCGGGGCGTGAAAACGAACATCCCGTTCCTGTTGAACCTCGTCCATCATCCCGATTTCCTGGCTGGTGAGGTGACGACGCGATTCCTGGATGAAACCCCAGCCCTGTTTGACCTGCCCGCTCGCCAAGACCGCGCGACCAAATTGCTGGCCTATCTGGCCGAGATCATCGTCAACGGCCACCCCGAAGTCAAAGGCAAACCGCGACCGGACATGGGCGCACTGACGGATGCCAGCCCGAGACGTGTGGGGCAACCCGCCGTGTCGCGCGCCGATTTGCCACGCGGCAGCCGGGATGTCCTGCGCGAACGCGGCCCCCAGGGATTTGCCCAGTGGGTGCGGGAACAGAAGAAACTGCTCATTACCGATACCACCATGCGAGATGCGCACCAGTCGCTGCTGGCGACCCGGATGCGGACCTACGACATGCTGGCGATCGCCCCGACATATGCGCACCGTCACGCGGACCTGTTCTCACTCGAAATGTGGGGCGGGGCGACTTTCGATTCCGCGATGCGATTCCTGAAAGAAGACCCGTGGGACCGACTCACTCAGTTGCGGGAACGCATTCCGAACATCATCTTCCAAATGCTGCTCCGCGCTGCTAACGCGGTCGGCTACTCGAACTACCCGGATAACGTCGTCTACGGCTTCGTGAAGGATGCCGCTGCCGCCGGGATGGACTTGTTCCGCGTCTTCGATGCCAACAACTGGATGCCGAACCTCCGTCTTGGGATGGATGCGGTTCTCGCCACCAATGCAGTCTGTGAAGCGTCCATCTGTTACACGGGCGACATTCTCGACCCCAAACGGGACAAGTATTCTCTGAAATACTACGTCGATTTGGCGAAAGAGTTGGTCAAACACGGGACGCACATTCTGGCCATCAAGGACATGGCCGGACTGCTCAAACCTCATGCCGCGCGAACACTCGTGCGGGCACTCCGGCAAGAAATCGACGTGCCGATTCACTTCCACACTCACGATGCCGCGGGCGGACAGATTGCCAGTTACCTCCTTGCCGCCGAGGAAGGGATCGACATCGTGGATTGTGCCTTCGCTCCGTTGTCCGGCGGCACGGCTCAGCCCAGCCTGAACACATTGGTTGAATCCGTGCGGCGTACCGACCGTGACACCGGGCTCCGTTTCGAGGAATTGCAAGAAACCGCATTCTATTGGGAACAGGTGCGGCGTTCGTATGCCCCGTTCGAGGCGGGGCAACTGTCCAGTTCGGCAGATGTGTACTTGCACGAAATGCCCGGCGGTCAGGCGACGAACTTGATGCAGCAGGCGAAATCGCTCGGCTTGGGGGATCGCTGGCCCGATGTTTGCCAGATGTACGCGGCCGTCAACCAACTCTTCGGCGACATTGTCAAAGTCACGCCGACATCCAAAGTCGTCGGGGATATGGCCCTGTTCATGCTGGCGAATGGCCTGACTCCGGCTGATGTACTGGATTCGTCCCGCGAAATTGCCTTCCCGGAATCGGTCATCGAGTTCTTTGAAGGGAAACTCGGCCAGCCGCCAGGTGGGTTCCCGCCCGAGTTGCAAAAGCGGATTCTCCGTGGCCGAACACCCCTCACGGAGCGTGCGGGGGCCAGTCTACCGCCAGCGGACATCGCGGCCGCCCGTGCGAAATTGACCGAGTTGCTGCGTCGTTCGCCATCAGATCAGGATGTATGGTCGTATCTCTTGTATCCCAAGGTGTTCACGGATTTTGCCAATCATCAGGCACGGTATTCGGATGTGTCTGCCTTGCCGACAACCGCGTTCTTTTATGGAATGCAGCCCGGTGAGGAAATCAGTGTCGAAATCGAACCCGGCAAAACACTGATTATCAAGTTCCAAACGATCGGCGATCCGCATGAGGACGGTAAGCGGCTCGTGTTCTTTGAACTGAACGGCCAACCGCGTGATGTCCTGGTGGAGGATCAATCTCTGGGTGGCGGCACCGGCCCGGTTCGCCCCAAGGCGGAACCGGGTAATCCGCTCCACATCGCGGCCCCGATGCCCGGCGCGGTGGTGGCCGTGGCCGTGGGGGTCGGTGAGCAGGTCGCCGCAGGTCAAAAACTTCTGACGCTCGAAGCCATGAAGATGGAAACGACCCTGCACGCCGAACGAGCAGGCCGCGTGGCTGAGGTGGTCGCCCGCGCGGGCACTCAGGTCGAAGCGGGTGATCTGCTCGTGCGATTCGAGGATTGAGACGACGCGGAATGCCAGTCGGATGCATTCTCCCTCTCCTGATTCTGGGGGGGAGATGGTTTTCCATTGCGGTTAACCGCCGAGCTTCCAGTTCCATTCCCGCATCGCCGCGAGGTGGACGTGGTCGGTCATGTCGAACTGTAACGGCGTGACGGTGATGAACTGTTCGTTCAACGCGGCGACATCCGTGTTGGGTTGCGGTTCTGGGCAATGGAAGTCCGTTCCACTCCAGAAATAGGTGCGGCCACGCGGGTTGATGCGGCGGTCATACGCTTCCGTGTAGGGTGTCACGTTCTGCGGGACGACACGGATGCCGCGAATCGGACCATGTTCCAGTACGGGGATGTTGACATTGAACAAACTCCCCGTCTCAGGCTTGCGGGCCAGAATCTGCTCGACGACCTGACGGGCATACCGTGCCGCGGCGGGCCAATCCGTGATCTTCTTATCGTATTCTAATGAGCAAGCAATCGCGGTGCGTCGATAGAACGCACCTTCAATCGCGGCGGCGACGGTCCCGGAATACAGGACGTTGATTCCCGCGTTGGACCCCGCATTCAACCCGGAGATAATCACATCCGGCGGGTCCGGCAACAATTCCAGCAGGGCCAGTTTCACGCAGTCCGCCGGTCGCCCTTCCACCGCCCAACCGATGAACTTGTGTGGGTCCGTGGTTTCGTCCTCGTACACTTCCGTCACGAGCAACGGGTGCAGCAGCGTGACCGAGTGTCCTGCCGCGCTCTGCTCCGTGGCGGGTGCGACAACTGTAACATTGCCGAGGGGGAGTAATTCTTTGCGCAGGGCACGCAAACCGGGGGCGTAAATGCCATCGTCGTTGGTCAGCAAGATGCGCATGAGGAAAAGTCCCGGCGGGAAAGGACCGGCGGGATACCTTCCCCGCCTCCTGTTAGCATAGTCAAAATCAGGTCTTCGGGCAGCGGATCAGGCCAGATCGACACCCGCCTGAGCGGCAATTTTCGTCACCCGTTCGCGGGCCAACCGTGCGGCTTGGTCAGGGTTCTCGTGGCAGGTGTACAACTCAATCGTGACCCAGTCCTTGTAACCGATTTCTTGCAAGGCGGTCAGAGTCGCGCCGAAGTCGATGACCCCTTCACCGGGGATCAGGTGGTGGTGAACCCGCGTATCCGCGATGTCTTCCAGGTGAACGTGTTGAATATGATCTTTCAACCGATGGACTGTCGCGGCCGGATCGTCCTTGACGCAGAAGAAATGGCCAATGTCGAAGTTCAACCCCAGTGCGGGTGAGGAGATGTGCCGGGTGAATTCCAGGTACTGATCCGCGGTTTCCAGCAGCAGATCCGGTTCCGGTTCGATTAAGAGTTTCACCCCCACTTGCTCGGCATGTTTGACGACCGGCTGGAGCATTTCCACGAACAGTTGTAAGCACTCCCCCCACGGTCGGCCTTCAAGCGGCCCACCCGGCTCGGTGGTGATGCAAGTCGCTCCGATCTCTTGCGCCAGCGACAACGCGCGGATGGTGTGGTCGATACGAATTTGGCGGTAGTGCGGGTCCGGTTCGATCCAAGACGGATGCCAGTATTTTTGCCGAGAATCGTTGACCGCATGCATCATGAAGGCGTTGACATTCGACACCGCTAACCGATGATCCGCCAGGGTTTGACGGATCGCCGCTTTCTGTTCCGGCAACAGATACGCGGGCCAAGCGTGTGGCACATCCGCCATCACTTCCACACCACGATACCCGATTCCGGCGAGCCGACGGCACGTTTCGGCGAAACTGTGGTGGAGGTAGGCATTCGTGCTGAAAGCGAGCTTCATGGTCTATCCTCGTTTTGGTCGATCAGATCGACAGATACTTTACCAGTAGATCGAACTGTCGGCCAAAATCGTGTTCGGGTACGCCGATGGGGCTTTTGAAGAAACTGGCGAGTGCGGGTACGGAACCGGCTTCCCCACGCCGTTGCGCCAATGCCAACAACCGGGCCAGGTCGATCACCAGCGGGGCGGCGAGGACCGAGTCACAACCTTGCCAGGTGAGTTGCATGGTCATTTTCGTGCCGAGGAACCCCTCGAAATGGATATGATCCCAGGCCGTTTTCCAGTCGTCGAGGGATTCGATGTACTCGATGGACACCAGAGATTGCGGCCGATAGCCGAGTAACTCCGCGAGCAAAGCATCCTTGGTGCGGATTTTGGAGGCTTTGTTGTGCGGGTCGTTGAGTACCTGTCCGTCACGGTTGCCGAGAATGTTGTGACCAACCCAACTCAGAATCTTCAGATTGCGATGGGCGAACATCGGGGCGAGCGTGGATTTCAGGAGTGTCTCGCCGGTTTTCAGGTCTTGCCCGGCGTGCGGCACTTTTCGCTTGCGGGCCAGTTCCTGCAAAGCGGGCAGACTGGCTCCGCGTGAAGGCGTGAGATTGAGGTAAGCAAACCCGGCATCCAGGGCAGCAAAGGCATACTGGCTGCTGACCGGCAACGCCGCTGGAGTACTCCGGTCCAGAGCCGCGACGAGCGCATCCAGGTTTTGATGTTCCTCATTCAAGTCAAACGGCGGCTCTGTCGAGGCGACGTTCGCTACAACGATCTGATCCAGTTGATGAGCTTTTTGGAATGCGCGTAAGTCCGCGCGAATCCGTTCGATGGCTTCGCGGGGTGTCGCTGCTGGTCGCAGATCGGGCCGATCCGCCATCGCCGCGGTCACGGCATCGGGGCGGTATACGACTCCAGGCCGGACATTCTGCGACCACGCATCCAGAAGCGGGCTACACTCTCGAATCAGATTTTCGCTGAACACATTGGACCGTGTGTGCAACTCGGCAACGCTGCGGGTCAACGACGATTGCCGAATGTCGTGCCCGCCGATGACGAACGCATCGAAGGAATCGAATGGGACATCCGCGAACTGCGGTAACGCGGTCACGAGGCCATTCGTGGAAGCCCGCCCTTGGGCCAAAGCCGCCAAACCCAGAGCCGTGGTTCCTCCCACTCCTCCGAACGCTCCGATGAGCCATAACCCGATGCGACGTTCTGCCATGAGATGCACTTCCGACGAAACCACCCGAAACGGAGCCGCAAACTGCTGCCGCACGGTCGGGAAAAAATGAGGCGGGACGATGGATACTAGGAATTGTCGGACTTCTGGCGGGTTTGGTCAAGGACCAGCACCCGAACCGTGAGTTTCCGTGGGTGAGAATCTGCCGATAGAATCGGGCGATTCCACCACACCTTCCGGTGGAATCAGAACGCATGCGGCCTGCCAGCCGACCCAACCCAACACCGGCACACTCACTTGCAGAAGGACCGATTCCGTGCCCAGCCAGCGTCGTTCCGCCCAGAGCTGCGCCTGGCAAAAGTCCGTACTCACGAACAGAGCGGCCCAGGTCAATGCGAACAAGACCACCCAAGCGTCTCGGTGTCGGGGTGCGTGCGTCCAGAGCAGAATCGCGGGGAGAATCGCCAACGCCCATTCGTAAATCAGTGTGTGCGGTGATACCCACAATGTCAGGAATACGGCAGCGGCGAACATCACCGGGAGGTTGTTCCGCTGCCGTCGCCACAATTGGACGAACACCACGATTCCGGCCAGTGTGGAGAGCCCTATCAGCACCTCTTGCAGCGTCACTCCGCCGACTAAAGGGAGCGGTTCGGGTCGCAGCAGCTTCCAGAACGCTTTGGGGTTGTGCATCTTCCACTGCTCGAAATTGTCGAAGGTGAGATTCACCCGCAGATTCTCGAAAAACGCGGTCCACACCTCGGGAATCAGCGGCCAGGAACCCGCGCTCAGCACGACTCCCCCCGCGATCACGCCCAACCAGCAGGGCCAAAGTCGACGAATGTCCAGCAGGGACCAGAAGAACAGCCCGATCAACAGCGTCGGCTTGAACCAGAGCAACCCCGCGACGAACCCCGCCAGGAATCGGCGATCCGCGGCGAGTAACCGAAACACGGCGGCGAAGATGGCGAAACTGAGCAGCGTATTCTGTCCGTAACTCAGAACACAAAACACGGGCAAAAACGTCATCGCCCAGCCCACCGTGCGCCACGGTTGTTCCGGTCGGAGTAACCGCACTCCCACGACCAGAGCAGCCAGTGATACAATAATCCAGAACCACGAGCTGAGCGCGTATGGCAGGCCCGCCGTCAGGGTATAGGGCAGCGCGTAAAACGGCGGGTTGCGGAAGGCTTCAAACGTATCCTGCCAGACACCCGGCGGGAACAACGCGGATTGGTACGGGCCGACGATGTCGTAGTTGTAGACATCCGCCCCCCGGCCTTCCCGGATGAGCCGGGCTGCCGTGTAGAAGGCGAGATGATCCGTGCCGACGATCTGGCCATACAAATCGGTTTCTCCCCGACCGAGGGCCAGTGAGATTAACCATGTGGACCAGACGAGGACACCCGCGCACACCGCGTAGACCAGTCGCGGCCGAAAAAACGCGGCGGTTCGAGCATACGTCATGGGGTGGCCAACACTTCACGGACCAGGGATTCCGGGACATCGTCAAACAGAGACACCCGCCCCAACCGTGTCGGGAGGATGAACCGTAACTTCCCCGCTTTGGCTTTCTTGTCTCGACGCATCACCTCGATGAGCGCATCAGCGGACCATGCTGGCTGCGAAGCGGTCGGCAGCCCGAATGCCTGCAATAATTGAATCTGACGTTCCGTGATGGTCGGTTCGATCAACGGAATTTTTTCCGCCAAGCGGCTCGCACAGACCATCCCCGCCGCGACGGCCTCCCCGTGCAGCCACGCCCCATACCCGCCGACCGTCTCAAAGGCGTGAGCGAAGGTGTGCCCGTAGTTCAGCATGGCCCGCAAGCCGGTTTCCTCACGTTCATCTTCTTCCACTACATCGGCTTTCAGTCGGCACGAACGGGCGATGATGTGCCGTAATGCCACGGGATCGCGGGCCAGAATCGGTTCCCGGTGTGCTTCCAGATACTCGAAGAATTCCGCATCCAGAATGACACCGTATTTCACGACTTCCGCTAGGCCGCTGCGATATTCTCGATCGGGCAGCGTGTTCAAAAACTCCGTGTCGATCCAGACACCAGCGGGTTGATGGAACGCACCGATGAGGTTCTTGCCGCGTGGGTGATTGACCCCGACTTTGCCGCCAACCGAGGAATCCACCATTGCGAGAAGTGTGGTGGGCACCATGAGAAGCGGAAGCCCGCGATTGTAGGTCGCTGCGGCGAAGCCCGCGAGATCGCCCGTGACCCCGCCGCCAACCGCGACGACCACCGTTTGCCGATCCGCCGCCAGTTCGGCCAGGGCATCGTAGATCCGACAAGTGGTATCCACGGATTTCTGCGCTTCACCCAAGGGGATGGTGATGGCCGCGGTACGAAAACCGCTTTGGGCCAGGGCCGCTTGCACGGCTTCCCCCTGCGCGGCGACGTTCGCATCCGTTACCACGACGGCCAGTGACGATGCGGAAAGACGGTTCCGAGCCAACGGCCCCAAGCCAGCAACATCCGCGGTGGTCAACACGATGTCGTAGGATCGTGGACCAAGATTGACGTGAACGGTTTCCATCAGGGTCTTTCACAAACCGGGTCAGCGAATGAACAGGGGTACGTCATCGAGTTGCAAGGTATGATATGGCCACGAACGCGAATGCGCATCCGGTCTTCACGAGGAACCCGAACATGCCCCCGGATGATACCGGGCCAGGGTGGCTCGCCCCTCTTGATGATGAAACGGGAAAAGCAGAAGACCCGCCGCCGATTGGGCCAGTCTGGCAGGAGTTCCTGCGGGCTCCGCTGGTGCCGGTCGCACTGGCGGTGTCGCTCGGGTTGATGTGGGATCGGTACGGCCAACCGGCGTTATGGGTCGAGTTCGCCCTGGGGCTGGCCGCTCTTGCTGGCGGGTGGGCCGTTCGGCAGTGGCGACACGCGACCCTGTGGCCGTTTTTGGGGTTGGGGTTCATCAGTCTGGCAGCCGTTCACCATCATACATTTCGGGCCGTCACTGATCCCGATGACATCAGCCATTCTCTGACCGAGGAACCGCATCTGATCCGGTTACGCGGCATCATCTTGGAAGAACCGGCCACCCGGCGCGCGGATCCCTCCGCGTTGGGCTCAGTGGATCGTGATGTGACCCTGTTGCAGGTAGTATCGGTGTTGAGCGCGGAGCGAGGCTGGCAGCCCGCGAGTGGCCGGGTGTCGCTCTCGGTGGAACATCCAGAAGGTGCCCTAACCCGTGCGATTGCGGGGGACATCCATGCTGGCGATGCCGTCGAAGTCGTGGGAACGATCGTTCGTCCGCGGCCGCCGTCGAATCCGGGTGAGCATGATTACGCACGTTCGGCAAGGGATCGTCAAATTCGTGCCGATGTGCGGGTATCAGACTCGGCGACGGCGTTGACCCGACTGGATCCGGCCGCGGATTGGCCGTTGGCTCTGCTGGCACGGGTGCGAGGTTGGGCGACGGGAACCCTGGATGCCGCGTTGCCCCCACGGGAAGCCATTGTGGCACGGGCACTGCTGCTGGGTGACACCGCCGCGATGAATCGGGAAGAATGGGATGGCTACATTCGTACCGGCGTGGTTCATGCCTTGGCCATTTCGGGTCAGCATCTGATGGTGCTGGCGGGGTTCGTCTGGATCGCCTTCCGGGTCATCGGCGTTCGGCGAACGCGGGGGGCATGGCTGGTTCTGTTGCTCATCATCGGCTACACGATTCTGACGGGAATGCGTCCTTCTGGCGTGCGGGCGGCTGTGATGGTGACGGCTTTTTGTGGCGGGTTGATTTTGCGTCGATCCGTGATGCCCGCCAATGCGTTCGCCCTGGCGTGGATCGTGGTCATCATCTGCAATCCCACGGACCCATTTACGTTGGGGTGCCAATTATCGTTCCTGTCGGTGTTCGTGCTGATTTGGGGCGTGGGTCGCGGGTTGCCACCGGCTCCCCGTTCCCCGGAAGATGCACTGCGGGAAGAAACCCGCTCGTTGACCGAGAATATTTTCCGAACCGTTGTTCGCATGATCGCCATGATGTACGCGGTCACGTTGATTCTGGCGGTTGCCAATGCTCCGTTGCTGGCAGCCGATCAGCATCTCGTTTCCCCCATTGGGATTCTGATTGGTCCGCCGGTGATCGTGCTGACATCCGTAGCCCTGTTGAGCGGGTTTTTGATGTTGTTGCTGGCCCCGCTGGGTCCGCTGGCGACGGTGTTGGGCGTAGTCACGGAAGGCACGCTGGGGTTGACGGGTTGGGTGGTGCGTGCCACGGATGCCCTACCGGGCGGTTCCCTGTACACGCCTGGGCCGCCGGATTGGTGGTTGATCGGGTTTTATGCTCTCGGTGCCATCGTGATTCTGCGAAATCGTCCGTTCCGGTGGTTGGTGCTGTGGCTGGCCTGGCTATTGCTCGGAGGAATCTGGCCGAGCACCCCGCCGAGAACCGATGCGGTGCGGATCACTTTTCTGGCCGTGGGCAAAGGGGGTTGCACGGTGATCGAAACCCCGGCTGGGCGTTGTATCCTGTACGATGCCGGTTCGACAATGGGTGCCTCGGCGGTGCGTCGGGTGATCGCGCCGTACCTTTGGCATCGGAGAATCTCACAGATTGATGAGTTATTTTTGTCGCACGCCGACGCGGATCATTTCAACGGCTTGGGAGAACTGCTCCGAAGGTTCCGCGTGCATCAGGTAACAATGACTCCATCCTTCGCGGAGAAACCGACTGCCGAGGTGGCATCGGCGTTGTTGGCGTTGCAGGAATCGCACACGCCGAGCCGGATTGCCGCTGCGGGAGATTGGTTCCACAGTGATGACCTCCGTCTAGAAGTGCTGCACCCACCGTTACGGGGGCCGCCGGGCAGCGAGAACGAACGTAGCCTCGTGATGCGGCTACAGCATGGGGAAAATACGGTTCTGTTGACGGGCGATCTGGAAAAGTCTGGCACCACGCACTTGCTCAGCCTTCCGCCGCACCGGGTGGATGTGTTAATGGCTCCGCATCACGGCAGTCGGGCCGCGTTCCCACCGGGGTTGCTGCGCTGGTCCGATCCGCGGTTGGTCCTGGTGAGTCGTGGTCGACCGTTGAACAATTCGATTCGGCAACAGAATGTCAGTTTGGATGTGGTATTGTGGGACACTTGGAGCGCTGGTGCGATTACGCTCCGCAGTTCGGCGGATGGCCTGATTGCCGAAACCTTCCGCAGCGGTGAGACATTCGTGGTCAAACGGCGGCAATAGAACCCACGCTGCAGATACCTGATATAACCGGGGACGACAGTCCCCGGTTGGCCGACAAGCGCAGATCTTAGAGAGACACACCCGCGATGAAAGATACTAATAACGAGTTGAAAGAACTGCTGCGGCTCGCGGACGAAAGTCACGAACAGATGGAATTCACGACTGCAATAAAATTGTATCGTGAATACCTTATGAGATCAGAGACGCGAGCGTTCGCCCTGGCGAATCTTGGCCTTGCTGAGAGATTTGATGCATTGAACTTTCGGCGAAGGCTGATAGACGCGTGGCTAGGGGATCCATCGCTACTGCTCGATCTTGCGAGGATAAAGAGCAGTACAGGTTCGTATACGTTTGCCATGCAAACATTGTCAACTGTCCAAGTAGATGCGATCGAGAACGATAAGCTACGAGCGGCAATGCTTGAACTTAGGATTAAGTGTTCGCTTGAATCTGGTATACACCGTTTTATAATACCGGATTGCAAGATGATGCTGGAATTGACTGGCTATTTGCGTGAGTCAGGCATTAAATCGCTCAATCGCAATATCGTATCGTGTGTGCATTCTCGGCTGTCTGAAATATTGCACGTTCTCCGTAATATTGACTGGCTACCGGAGAGCACAAAGAAGATTGTCAACTTGAAGCTATCTATTCTCGACATTGAAGAGTATTGATATTCCCCATCTGCTGTGTGCCGATTCTTGAAACGCCAGCCGGCGGGAGTGGGGCGAAGGTCGGTAGCAGTGCTGCCGGGAAGCCTGTGCCTCCCGAAAATGCCGAAATGACAGACGGTGAGCGTCGCAGACGATCACCGCATAAGTACATCAACCGATGGGCGATTCTCTGAATCGTCACTGTAGTATTATGACCCCAAACCGCCGAGGTTGAGGCGGTAAGGTTTGCTCTGTTCGTACTGCTCGATCCGCTCCAGGTATCCATCGGCTTGATCCGGGGGAGCAACCTCGGCGGCTTTCTGCTGCCAGCGGATCGCGTCCTCAAATTCGCCACACTCCGCACAGGCGGCGGCGAGCGTGTCGATGTAACCCGCTTCCTGCCATTCGGTGAGTTCGCATGCCCGAGTGGCGCACTCCTTGGCTTGTTTACCGTTACGGATGTCGGGATCGGGAGCCGTGGCCCAGATCCAACCGAGCTGGTTGAACGTCCCCGCACTCTTGGGGTCGCGTTTGAGGGCATCGAGATGATCTTGAATCGCTTTCCGGTAGTCACCCTGGGAGTAATACACACCCGCTCGCAGGTTGTAGGCCAGGGGCGATTGGGGGGCCAATTGAATCGCCTCGGTCAGATCCGCCGCGGCTCCCAGGAGGTCGTGCAGTTGTTTGCGGCCAATTCCTCGCACCTCGAATGCCTTGGCCAATCGGGGAGTCAGGGCCAGAGCCGCATCACAATCGGCTACCGCTTCCGTGAAGCGTTGTTCCGACAAGTACACGGTCGCTCGCGCCAGAAAAGCGATCGGCAGAGTCGGATTGAGTCGAATGGCTTCGGATAGGTCCGCGATGGCTGTTTCGGTATCTCCTTGAGCGCGATGCACCATCCCGCGCGTTTGGTAGGCGAGGGCATGTTCAGGGTTCAGATGAATTGCGGTGTTGCAATCTTCCAAGCAGGCTTCCAGGTTGTCCGTGTCCAAGTACAAGTCGGCACGAGCCAATAGGTAATCAACCGTATTTTCGGGATCTTCCGCAATCGCACGGGCATAATCGGCCAGGGCGAGATCGGTGCTACCGCGCGCGGCATAACAATCACCGCGCAGGGCATGGACCGGCGCCAGACCCGGATCGAGGTTGAGAGCGCGTTCACAATCCGCGATGGCGGCATCGTAGGCTTTCTGACGCAGCAGAACCCGAGCCCGATCAACGAGAGTATTCGGGTCGTCCGGTTTCCGGCGGACGGCTTGATCGAGATCATTCAGCGCATCGGTACGCTGACCGAGTTCGAGATAGGCGAGGGCACGATAACGGTACGCTGCCGCCACATCCGGCCGAAGTCGGATCGCACGGGTGAAGCATTCGACCGCTTCCCGGTGGTCACCGGATTCATAGCTTTGAAAGCCACGTTCAAACAGAGCCTGGGCATCATTCGAGATACGATCCGGCGACATGGGCGGCTCCGTGGTGCAGATTCAGACATACTATTCTATAGCCGCACCGACCGTGGGTCGTGACCGATCGGCTGGAATTGGTCCTGTACCCCCGATGGGCGAGTAACCACCGCGTGTGCTGACCGAGCCAGCCGCTTGCAACCAGGTGGCTTCGAGTTGTTTTGCATCCGCGACACCGTATTGCCGCTTCATCGCCGATTCCAGGCCGTATCGGTGCGAATCGCGTAAGAATGTCGTGAATGCTTTGTCTCCTTTCCATCGTACCAGAAACTCGACCAGAGACACACTCCCGACATAATAGCCCGTCACTTTGTCGGCGGGCGGAACTGGGAGTGTGAGGAGTGTTTCCAGCGGAATCCACTCTCCCGATTCCCGGCACCGCGGCAGTGTGCGGAGGTAACGATCGACCTCAACCGCGGATGTCGCCAGAACCGCCATTCCCTCGATCGCCCAGCGTGGCGGCGCTTTGGTTGGGAACAAGTCTGCCAGGACAATGTGGCTCAGCTCACGCGGCAACGCATCTTCCAGCACGGTTGGATCATCGGCCCGTAAGGCCATCCGCCGTTGACTGACGCGACCCGCACTCAGATGCACCATCGCGCGCCCGGTGGCACTGGGGTGCTGCTGCGTCTCAGCGGCAAAGTTCGCGGCCGTCTTGTGTAAGGTAATCGTACACTTCGGCGACCACGCCCCCCCCGCCGGGCCGGACCAACGAGAAAAGATTTCGTTCCGTTTCACTTCGGCGGCCTTCGCAATCGCTTCCGCAATGGTCTTGTCACCCCGATGGCGGACGAGGAAGCTCTCCGATTCGACGACTTCCCAGCCATCTGGAGATGAGGATGCGGAAGGCTGGGCAGTTGGTGCCGCGGTTCCCGCGCGTTGGCGGGCGATCGCCAACAATTCCTGTCCCACTTTCTGCAAGGCGGCATTGTCCGGGGCAATTTTGAGTGCGTCCTCAATCTCCATCACAATCCCGTTGGCGGATTCCGCGCTGAGCCCGGCTTGATTCAGATGGTCGGCTGCCAAGCGCAACCGGCAGTATTCCCAGGCGGCCAATTGGTCTTTCCGCATTTCGACGCGCTGGCCGAACGCAGCGGCGAACATACGGGCGGCCAGTTCAAACTTTGCGGGTTCCGCTTTCGCTTCATTGAACAAAGAGGCCGCCTGAGAAAGCAGTTCGGCTGTTTGTGATGGCGGCTGTGCCGAGAGTTGCGGTTGAGGTCGCGGTTGCGCCGATGCCGGTTGCGCTGGTTGCAGAGTGGCCACGGGCGGCGTAAATCCGGGAGCCGGACTCACAGGGGTGTCAGGAGAAGCTGGCACCGCGGGGGCTACCGGATCGGGTTCCGGTTCTCCCGGAATTGCAGTCAGACCGAGCAATTTCAATTTTGTGCGGATATTGGCCACTTCCATCGGGTCGCCCACGGTCACTTGTAGCTTCTTGATGCGGGCCACATACGCCGAACGGAGTAGGTCGAGAAACGCCCGGTTGCCATCGGCGTAAGGAAGTTGGGCTTCCAGCACCGTGATCGCCTCGGCGGCCAGATTCGCGGTCAGGTGATCGCGGGCTTCCGCCATCGCAGTCTGGATGGCCAATGCCTTGTCAATGGGAGTCGGTTCGACCGCGTCGAGAGGGAAAGAACCGGAGAGCATCGCCAGAACGGCGAGTATCGTGACGGTAGGGCGTGTCAGGGCCATAGGGCATCCTTGCGCGGGCCGAAGACCGAGAAAACAGGGGGGACATGGCGAACGACCGTATCAAAGTCAGACAGGGTAGGCCGGTGATCGGTTCGCCATTTCGGACGGGGCATTCCGTGCCACCGCCGTGAGCAGATGAGGGTATAGGGTACTTTTATCGAAATGACAAGCCGACATGGCGCACCCGATGTTGCCTGCACTCCGACACGGGTTCGCACCAGATATTGGAAAACCACAAGACCCCGAAGGCCGATATTCTCCAGAGAATCGGGCGATTGGATTCTTGAGAGAAGACGAGCGCGGTGATGAAGGATCAAGCCCGCGATGCGAAGAGGTGTCTAGCCGCGATCATCCGACGATTGCAGACGATCGCACGGCGATGAAGAACAGGTTGGTATCGATCTCCCCAGTTCACGCGGGCAAGTTCAGCAAAAAAATGAATAACAAAATGGATACGCCCCTTTCGGGAACGTGATCCGGTAATGTTCTTGGCCGCGTGAAAATTTCAGGATCAACCTGCCAATCGGATCTGCTGACGGGCGTAGGTGCTGAGGGCTGCCACCACGCGGTGTTGCTGTTCTTCCGTAATCTCTGGGAAGATCGGCAACGCCAACACCGTGCGGGCGGCATCCTCACTGGCGGGGAAATCACCGGCGGCGTACCCCAACGGTTGCAGACATTCTTGCTGATGTAATGCCAGCGGATAGTAGATGTCGCAACCGATGCCCGAGGAGCGGAGATGTTGCACCAACGCATCCCGATGCAGGGCCGCCACGCGAATCACATACTGATTGTAAGTATGACGACGATTCGGCATGGCGATGGGCCGATGCACAAACCCGGTTAGGCCCGCTTCTTCCAGGAGCCAATCGTAACGGCTGGCGGCTTCTCGACGCGACTGGAGCCAACTTGTCACATGTGGCAACTTGACCCGCAGCATCGCCGCGTGAATCGCATCAATCCGAGCGTTCCAGCCCACATACTTGTGAAAGTATTTCACTTCAGAACCATGATTCCGCAGAGCGACGAGCTTTTGGGCCAGGTTCGCGTTGTTCGTCGTCACCATCCCCGCGTCGCCGAGCGTGCCGACATTCTTGCTGGGGTAGAAGCTGAAGCAGGCCACCTCCCCGAGTGTGCCACAGCGTTGCCCATCGTACTCCGCCCCGAATGACTGGGCGGCATCTTCGATGATGTACAGCTTGTGATGATCCGCGAGGGCACGCAACGCCGTCATCTCGGCACACTGCCCGAACAGATGCACGGGGATGATGGCCCGCGTCCGTGGGGAGATCACAGCGGCGACCGCTTGGGGATCGAGGTTGAACGTCAGTGGGTCGATGTCCGCGAAGACCGGCGTGGCTCCGCAACGGATGACGGAGCCGACCGTGGCAAAGAACGTGAACGGCGGAACAATGACTTCATCGCCCGGCCCGATGTCCAATGCCTGCAAGGCCAACAGCAGAGCCGTGGTCCCATCCGCACAACCGATGGCGTGATCCGCCTGACAGAATTCCGCGTACTCGGCTTCAAACGCGGAAACTTCGGGACCGAGAATCACCTGACCGGATTCCAACACACGCAAAATGGCCGCGTCCATTTCGGCTTTGAGGGACAGATACTGCCCTCGAATGTCGCACATGGGAACCGGCACGGGATGTGAAGCATTCGCAGTGGACATCATGTCCCCGTTCTTCAAGTAGCGCCCTGTGTGAAGAGGGCGTGATGCTGTTTCCAACTGCGGTACTGGCTACGACAAAAGGGAACCATCTGTCAAGCCGGGTCTGCGGTTGTCCCGGCTCGAAATTGAGTAACATTCTGCCATTTGTCACAGGGGATGGCACGCGGTCAGATACCCAGGACATCGTTCATGGTGTAGTGGCCAGCCCCTTTCCCCGCGAGGAATTTGGCGGCTTCGAGGGCACCCTTGGCATAACTGTCTCGGCTGGTTCCTTTGTGAACCAGTTCGAGCGTTTCGCCGAGCGTGCTGAAAATGATCGTGTGTTCACCGACATTGTCCCCGGCTCGGACGGCGTGAATGCCAATCTCCCCGGCGGGCCGCTCCCCGACGATCCCTTCACGGCCGTGCCGCAACTGCAGTTGCCCCATCGCCTGCTGCACGATGGAAGCAAAATAGGCGGCGGTGCCACTGGGGCTGTCCTTTTTGAAACGGTGGTGCCGTTCGATGATCTCGACATCAAACCCTTTGTCGTTCAGCACTTCCGCGGTCAGCCTTGTCAGTTTGAACAACAGATTCACGACCAGGCTCATGTTCGGTGCCGCCAGAACGGCGGTCTGATGGGCCGCGGCTTGGATTTCCGCGCGTTCGGCATCCGTGTGGCCCGTCGTGGCGATGACGATGGGAATTTTGCGATCGGTGCAGGTCTTCAGAATCGCCATCGTCCCTGCGGGGGAGGAGAAGTCGATGACGCAATCCACGGCCGTGGATACCGGCAATTCGGCCCGGATTGGGATGCCCAAATGGTTCCCACCGGCGAGCTCCCCCGCATCGCGGTTCTGGTGCGGGTGTGTCGCATGGTCCAGCGCGGCGACGAGGTGTAAATGCGGGTCTTCGGAAGCGAGGGCCACCAATCGCTGCCCCATACGACCACAAGCACCATTGATGGCCAAGCGAGTTTTCATCGGAGTTTCACACAGTTGAAGGACGAAATCGTCAGGAAATTGTAGCGGCCCGCACCTTCCGTTTCATCTGCCGGATAGGAATTTGCCTGCGATCCTGCAGCTCCCACCCGGCCACACGGGCGAGAATCTATTGTCACGGTGATTTGTCGGTTGCGATCATCCGATTATTTGGGAGTCGGAAACTCTTCTCTCGTTGTCCGATTTTCCCTTGCCAGTCATGAAGAGTATATGTAAAATCCCCTCAATATGTAGACAATGCGTGTGTGGTGAGCATCGCACTTATGACATGCGCAGTTGTTGGGAGTTTTCCCGACTTTGTATCTAGCCTCGATTTGATTGTCACGTTTTAGGGTTATTCCTTTCCCGAAATTCTGCCATCTCGCACGGCAGCAATTTCTATACCCGAGGTTCTTCCCATGGTTTCGTCCAGGCTTCGGAACGCATTCACCCTGATTGAATTGTTAGTGGTTATCGCCATCATCGCCATCTTAATTGGCCTACTTTTGCCAGCCGTGCAAAAAGTCCGCGATGCGGCTGACCGTGCAACCTGCCAGAACAACCTCAAACAACTCGGCTTGGCCCTGCAAGCGTACCATGATGTCTACATGCGTCTCCCGGTCGGTGAGTTCAACGACGATAACGGGAACTGGGGTTGGGGTACTGCGGTCCTCCCGTACATCGAACAAGGAACGATTTACACGAAATTCCAACAAGACACGACGAACTTCATGATCTTCATTCCTGGCGGCGGTACGAACTCGGCACCGAACTTATCGGGGACCAGTGCCGATAGCAACAATACCGCCGGTCGCGTCAATGGCAATGCGGGTGGAGGCGGGGCGAAGACGGCCATCAAGGTCTTCATGTGCCCCAGTGACTCCTGGCCGGAACTCACGATGAATGGAGGCTATGGCAAAACTAACGTAACCGTTCACGCCCTTTCGGGCAGTAGTGACGGGTTCTGGCCGGAGACGGCCTGCACCAGGAAATCGAGGACACCAAGCCCCTGCTGTCGACAGGATGCCACCACCGTCAGCATCCGTTCCACAAACCGGCTGCCCCGTTCGCTGTCTGTCCCAAAACTCGTCTTCCGCCAGCACACCGCGTGACGCACCGCCCGCTCGGCCGCGTTGTTCGTCGGTTCGACCCCGTCCCGACACGCGAACGTCCAGAACGACTCCTCTACCCCCAGGAGTTCCCGACACACCCCGGCCGTTTTCGGACACGAACACGCGACACCCCGCGCGAGCAGGGTCTTCACCCTCGCTCGCAGCCGCGACTGGTGTGTCTGCCAGAACCACTGTCGAGTTCGCGTCCCGTCCCGCACTTTTTGCCAGTGCGTGAACAGGATGTCGGATTGGGACAACAACGCGGTCCCAATCTCGCTTCCCGCATTCTTCCGATCGATCATCGCCTGAAAGTCCCGCCGCAGGTGGGCCCAACAGACCTGCCGGCGTGTCCCAGCCAAGTGGGTGTACACTCCGTACCGGTCGGTGGTGAGCACCCCCGGAGTTGGTCCGACCAGGGAGTCGAAGGCGGCCCGATTGCGGCCGGGACGAATCAGGAAGACCGTCAGGACAGCGGTCACCGCCACCCACAGCCACGCCTTCTTCTTCCCTTGCTTCCAGCCCGTTTCGTCGACGTTTGCGTCCTGACCCCGGGTTTGGGTCAGGACATCGGCGTGGATCGGGGCCAATGCCCGGCTGACAGTCTGCTCCAGTTTGCTCACGGTCCCAAGCGACATCGGCAGGTCGCACACGTCGTCGAGCAGCGTGCGAATGGCCCGCTTGCTCAGCCGGCCGACCCCGCTCAGGTAGGCCACCGTCGCGGTCAGTTTGGGACCATACCCGCTGATCGTTTGGGACACGGGGACGGCGATCGTCGGGGTGTGACATTGGGGACAGGTCAGCGTATGGCGGCGGTGGTGAACCACGTGTCGCAACTGGACCGGCAGGTCGAGCACCTGGTCGACAGTTGGGTCCGGGTCCTCACCGGCGAGAGGCGTGGCACAGTGACGGCAGTGGGTCGGCTTGTGGTCGATGATCTCATCGGGCGGAAGGATCACCTGCGTGTGTTTCGTGTGGCCGGGCTGGCCGCCCCGCTTCTTGCCAGACGGTGTTTGGGGCGGGGCTGGCTTCACCTGTGGGCCATCGGATGAGGGCGGTTTGGACGAATTCGACGAATTCTGACCGAGCCGGGCTTCGAGTTCGGCGACGCGGGTCTGGAGGATGGCGACCTGGGCGGCAATGGTTTCGAGTGAGCGGATGTACGCCTGCACGGCCGGCGGCAGGGCGGCGAACAGGGTGTCGGGGAGTGGCGGTGGAGACATCATGCCGTCAGATGGAGTACGAGCTACGAACCGAACCGGCTACCCCCTGTGAACGGTTACAAACTAACTACCTCGGCAACATGGGCAATGATACCAGCGGTGGAACCTGGGCCAGTTGGACCAACCCGAATGGCGGAACGATGACCGGCGTGTTGCTGCAATCCAATGACAACAATAAGACGTGGACGGTCAAGCTCACGGATATTAAGGACGGAACCAGCAATACCGTTTCCATCGGTGAAGTGACGAATAACGAAGTCAGCTACCCGCTGGATACCAGTAACACCCCAATTTGGGCCGGTGGGAACCCGAATTACTCCGGTCAAGGACGGCAACACAATTACTTCCGCCTGATGGATGTGAATTACCCTCTCAACCTGCGTACCGGGGCGAATGCCGACCGTTGCTTCGGAAGCGAACACCAAAACGGGGCGAACTTTGCGTTGTGCGATGGCTCGGTCAAGTTTATCAACAACAGTATTGATGTGAACGTCTACCAAGCCGCTGGCACACGACGCGGGCACGAAACCTACACGCTACCATAAGGCAGCAGCGATCTCCATCGAACCCATCTCAGGGGTGGTTTGATCCTCTGCCTGCGAGGATCGCCACTCTTAAGATGGGTTCGTGGAAATATTTCCCAACCTTCCACGCCTGATTACCCCGGAACAGATTCTCATGATTGCATTACTTCGGTTTGCTCGCTGGTTCGCGGGGTTGATGCTCCCCGCGTTGCTGTTGACCCTCGGAATCGGATGTGGGGGAGCGAATGTGGCCACCGTGGAAGGAAAAGTGGTCGATCCCGCGGGCAAAGCGGTCACCGGCGGAACGCTGATTTTCACGCCCGTAGCGGGTAATGATGCCGCGAATGCCGGTCGCCCCTCCAGCGCCGAAATTGGATCGGATGGAACATTCAAACTCAAGACAACGGATGGATACCAAGGAGCGCAAATCGGCAAGAATCGGGTTCGCTTCACTCCCCCGGAACCCCAGATGACCGAGGAACAACGCACGGATCCTAAGTATATCGCCCCAGCGCCACCATACTTGGGTTTGACACCCAATCCCGCGGAAGTGGAGATTCAAGCCGGTACAAACAACCTCGAAATCAAACTCAAAGCGGGCAAGTAACAACCGCTGTTAGGGTTTGTGTGTGATCCCGTTGTCCGAGATTCCCAAAATCTCGGGCGATGGCGTTGCAAATGCTCGATCATCTCACGCGGGATTGCCGAGAATCGGCTATCACCATAATTCAGGAGAAAGGCGATCCCGCACTTACTCGGCAAATTCCATGACCGACCTTGTCTTCCAACGCTGCATTCATCCGCACTGTGGTGCGACCACGGACATCAGCAGCACCGCGTTTGCCTGTCCACAGTGCGGCGGGTTGCTCGATGTGGCCTACGAATGGGATCGGCTGCCTGTCCCCAAGGCGTTGCGTGATTTTGAAGCCAAGTGGTCCGATCGGCACAATCCACTGAACTTTTCGGGTGTCTGGCGATTCCGCGAACTCTTTCCGTTTGCGCCGGACCCGATGATTATGACGATCGGAGAAGGTCAAACCTTATGCCGACAGTCCGATGCCGTGGCCCAGTACGCAGGACTGAAGCCGGGGAAATTGTACCTCCAGTACGAGGGGATGAACCCATCCGGTAGCTTCAAAGACAACGGGATGACGGCGGCTTTTACTCATGCCCGGATGATCGGAGCCACCCGTGCCGCTTGTGCCAGTACGGGGAACACCAGCGCTAGCCTGGCCATCTACTGTGCCGCGACGCACCTGATGCGGGCGATCATCTTCATCGGTTCCGGGAAGATCAGCTATGGCAAGCTCTCCCAGGCACTCGACTACGGGGCACTCACCGTGCAAATCGCGGGGGATTTCGATGATGCCCTCCGCCGTGTTCGAGAGGTTTCCGGGAAACTCGGCATCTACCTCGTCAACAGCGTGAACCCGTTCCGGCTCGAAGGGCAGAAGACGGTGATGTACCGGATTCTCGAAGCGTTCCGCTGGGAAGTGCCCGATTGGATCGTGGTTCCGGGTGGCAACTTGGGCAACGTCTCGGCATTCGGTAAGGCTTTTTCCGAGTTGCTGGAACTGGGGTTGATTACCCAAGCTCCCAAACTGGCGGTCGTGAACGCGGCTGGGGCGAATACCTTTTATCAGATTTACGAAAAACAAGGTGTCCGCTGGAACGGCGGTCGTCCTGACACGGGGCGGATTGACAGCTTCATGCAGCGGATGGACGCAGACAATGCGCGAGCCGATACGTTGGCCAGTGCCATCGAGATCAACCGTCCGGTGAATCTGCCCAAAGCGTTACGAGCGTTGGAACGCTGCGGCGGTGTGGTCCGCGAAGCGAACGATCAAGAGATTCTGGATGCGAAAGCGCAAGTCGGAGCCGGGGGCTTGGGATGCGAACCGGCATCAGCGGCGAGCGTGGCTGGGCTCAAGAAATTGGTGGCCGAAGGGGTGATTTCCCCCGATGATCGAGTGGCGTGTGTGCTGACTGGGCACGTCCTCAAAGACCCGGATGCGACCGTGGCGTATCACACCTCCGACCCGGCGACATTTGAAGCCAAACTCGGCAAACGGGGGGTCAAACGCGCCGCATTCGCCAACAAGGCCGTGCAGGTGCCGAACGATCTGGCCGAGATTGTGAAAGCCATCGAGTATAACGCCTGATTTTTTCGGCGTTTGGCCGCGTTCACCCCGTGAAATAAGCTATGGTTTTCGTGCGACCCTGCCCGCTCCTCGCACTAGAACTTGGTCATGCCTGCTCATTTACTCTCTCTGACCGATGGCCCGAGTATTTTGCTCGATAAGCCGATTTTGTTGTTTGGTCGACATCAGGAATGTGATGTGCAACTGAACTCCAAGAAAGTTTCTCGCCGCCATTGTGCCCTGGCCCAGGTGGCGGATTACTTCGTGGTCCGGGATCTGGGCAGTACGAATGGCATTTGGGTCAACGGTCAACGGGTCGCGGAAGGCAAACTGCAACCGGGTGATGAGTTAGTTATCGGCAACTTTCGCTACCAGGTCTGCGGCGACATCCTGGGACGACCGGGGTTTCCGCCCGCATCCGCACCCGATGAATGAGGCCGCTCCCGCAATTCTTCCCTCCCCATTCCTGCCAAATTCCTATAGTAACTCGCATCCAACGCAGGAATCCCGAACGGGTCGTGACGCAAATGGAATGTGAAGCCGCGACTCCGCCTGTTCCCCAAGCCGGGTTCGGCACACCTGTGTACAGGATGTTTCTGACCGTTGACGATAGGAACCCCGATGCCGCGTACTAAACTCGTTGCTGGGAACTGGAAGATGTACACCACCCGGACAGCCGCGGAGTCGCTGGCTCGCGCCGTGGCCGCCGGTGTTCCCGCCAGCGCCGCCGTGGAAGTGGCCGTTTGTCCGCCGTTCCCCTGGTTGACCACCGTGGCCAACGCCTTGCAAGGGTCGCCCGTGTCACTGGGAGCCCAGGATTGCGCGAATGAAAAAGAAGGCGCATTCACGGGAGAAGTCAGCCCACCGATGCTGTTGGATGCGGGGTGCAAGTACGTCATCCTCGGCCACAGCGAACGCCGGCATATCCTGGGGGAAAGCGATGCCCAGACCAACGACAAGGTTCACGCGGCCCTCGCCGATGGCTTACATGTCATCCTCTGTATGGGCGAAACCCTGGCCGAACGACAACGCGGGTTGAAGGAACGGGTGTTCCAGCGTCAAGTTTTTGCGGCCACATCCGGTTTGAGCGATGAGCAGTTTCACCGGCTTGTGATTGCCTACGAACCCATCTGGGCCATCGGCACCGGCCACACGGCCACACCGGAACAGGCGCAGGAAGCGCATGCCTTCATCCGGGAGAAACTCACCACGCTGTTTGGGGCCAGTATTGGGCAGAACGTCAAAATCCTCTACGGCGGCAGCGTCAAACCGGACAACGCGGCTGGGCTCATGTCCCAACCCGACATCGACGGGGCTCTGGTTGGTGGGGCCAGCCTGAAGGCGGAGACGTTCCTGCCGATCGTGCAGGCCGCCGTGGCCGCGGGATAACCCCCTTCCCGATCCGGCATGAACACGCTAGGATAGGCATTTCCCTCACCCGGCACGAGATGAAGCCGGTGAGGTGTCTATTCCGATATACTGGAACCACGGTTCTCCCCGCCTGGAGGCGATACATGGACTTACTCGCAGTCTCGACATTGTCTCACACTTTGAACGCCATCATCGTATTCATCAGCATTGTGATGATTTTGTTCATCGTCGTGATTCAACGTGGTAAAGGGGGCGGTTTGGCTGGTGCCCTGGGCGGTGCGGGCGGTTCTAGTGCTTTTGGTTCCCGCGCGGCGGATGCGTTTGTCAAATACACGCTCATTCTCGCGGGAGTCTGGGTTCTGCTCATTATGATCCATGTGAAAGTTGCCAACGTCGATAGCCAATCCGGCGGGCCGCGCGTGGTGCAAGGCTCCTAATTCCCGGATTGCTGGCGGAGGATGTTCGGCAGTGCTTCTGAGCATGACCGGGTTCGGTGAATTCACGGGCCAAGAACCCGGCCTCACGGTCGGGGTTGAGGTGCGCTCGGTCAACAACCGACACCTGAAAGTCTCGGTGCGCGGTTCCGAACCCTATTCCGGGATGGAGTCGGAAATCGAAAAGATTGTCCGCCGTTCCGTCCGTCGGGGAAGTCTGCTCGTCCAGATTCGTGTGGATCGGGTTGAGAATAACTCTTCCGCCCGCCTCGATTCCGCAGTCCTGCGCGATTACATCCTGAGCATCCATACCGCTTGTGAGGCTGCGGGAACCCCTCAACTCCTGAACCCCATTGCCTCTGGGATTTTGTCCCTTCCTGGCATCATCACAGATCGCCCGCTCTTGACCCCGTTGCCCGAACGGGAATGGGCATTGGTCCAATCCACTTTGGAACAGGCGTTAACCCGGCTCCACAGCACCCGCACCGACGAAGGCCACGCGATGGCGGCAGAGTTACTCGACCATCATCAGCACATTGCCGGGCATCTGGAACAGGTTCGTACTCATCTTCCCGCCGTGTCGGCAGATTATCGGAAGCGTTTAGTAGAGCGGGTACGCCAAGCGGTCGCGGAGGCCGGAATCGCGGTGGAACCGCAGCATCTGATGCGGGAAGTCGCCATTTTCGCGGATCGCGTCGATGTTTCCGAAGAATTGGCACGCTTTGCCTCGCATCTGGCGCAGTTCGTGGAAGTCATTCAAGGACCAGGAGAGGGAGCGGGCCGCCGACTCGAATTCATCGTGCAAGAGATGGGCCGCGAAGCCAATACTCTTGGCTCGAAAGCCGGGGATGTCACGATTTCTCGTCATGCCGTGGAGATCAAAGCCACGCTGGAAAAAATCCGCGAACTGATTCAGAACATTGAGTGAACCCTTTCCACGAAACTGGAGTCTGGTATGGGATCACCCCTGTGTTTGTGTTCCCCAACCCCGTTGATCTTGATTTCTGGCCCGAGCGGAGTGGGAAAAACCACACTGGTCGAACAGGTCATCGCCGAATCGGAATTGCCACTCCGCAAGGCGATCACTTGTACCACCCGCGCTCCCCGGCCAGGGGAACGGGCCGATATCGATTATCATTACTGGAGCGTGGATACTTTCCGCTCGGCAATTGATGCCGACGAAATGTTGGAATACGCCTTCGTCCACAACCGGGATTACTACGGAACGCCCAAATCCGAAGTGGAACCGTACCGTCAAACCGGCATCGCGGTCATCTTGGTGATCGATGTACAGGGAACCGCACAGATTCGACAAAAGTACCCCAACGATTCTCTTTCCATTTTCCTGGCCCCACCGTCATTCGCGGATTTGCAAGCTCGTCTCCAGGGGCGGGGAGAATCACCCGAAGGGATTACCCGTCGACTGAAAACCGCAGAGAAGGAACTTGCCCGCGCTGGAGAGTTCGATCATCAGGTGATTAACGCCGACATCACAACGACTGTTCAAGAATTGGATTGCCTACTCCGCACCCTGCTCTCTAACCGAGGATCCATTCCATGCTCGACGAATTGAAGGAAGAAGAAATTGTCAACAAAGTCGGTGGCCGCTTCAAACTGTCGACCCTGATTCAGAAGCGGATGGTGGCGCTGAACACCGGCGCGAAACCGTTGGTCGACATCCGCAGCAACGACCGGATGTTGATTGCCCTCCAGGAAATTCTCCAGGATAAAATCTATCTGGACGCGGCTGGCAACCTCCAGGAAGCCCGGAACGAGACGATCAGCGCGAACCTCCCAGCCGCGTTCCTACAACAGATGACCGGCGGCGGAGCGGAGGAGCAACCTGTCACCGGCGGCACCGAGTAATTCCCACTCTGGGCATTACGGTGAACCGTGCTTTCCTGGCGGGCGTAGGAGTCGTAGAACGGCTTGTAGTTCGATTGCTTGTTCATCCTGCCAGGACGTGTCGTATGTCGGACACCGCGCCACCCCGCCTTGACGTTTCTCGCTCCGGTCACACGCCGGAATACGCGCCCATCTCTCCAACAGCTGCTATCAGCCTGATCGTGGCCTTGGTCTTTGTCTTCGTCCTGGCGGTGGCGGCTTTGATCGCTACCTTGGCCAAGGAATCGCTGCTTGATGTGCGTCTCTTCCTCTTCCCGGCCATTTCGGTCGTGTTGGCGTTTGTCGCGCGCAAGCAGATCGAATCGTCCGAAGGGACACGCACCGGGTTACAATATGCGACAGCCGGTTGGTGGATCAGCGTAATCGTCGGACTCGGCTACGCCGCGTACCTGCTGGGGATCCAGTTCACGATTCGCAACGATGCGGAGCAAAACTTTGCCGCCTGGACCGATAAACTGCTCGCTATTAAGCTCAATGAACCGAATGATCCGAGTTTGTACGAGGCGTGCTACAAGACCATTGCCCCCGCGATTCGGGCTCAAGTCGCCAGTCCACGCAACACCACGGCGATGAATCAGGTCTTCGCCAAGGAACTAAGTGCTTTTCAGCAATTGGATGTCTTCCGCATCGTGGCCCGGAATCGTGGTCAGGCTCAGTTCATCGCGCAAGGGATGCGGGACTGGGAGGAAGAAACCCGCAAAATCTCGTGTACCCTGTCGTACAAACTCATCACCCCGGAAGGGGAACACAATCTCTTGATTCCCATGCAGGCCGCCGTCGAGAATGGCCGCCGGGAATGGCAGATTGTGCCTTCCGAGAGCGGTTATGTGAAATCGGTAAAACTGAGCCGTCTGGGCTGGTGGGTTAAACATGCGGAAGATTCCGGGCAGATGGTGAGCGCGGAGTTCCTGCACCTCTTGGCCGCTGGCCCGGAACAGCGGAAATTGGCCTACTTGGGCTACATTTCACCGGATGCCGACATGGCCCAAGTTCTCGCCTGGTTCAGTCCGCTCGTGGCGGAGGCGCGATTGGCGTTGGCTGGAGGGGCAGCCTTCAGCATTCCAACACCGCAAGGGCTGGAAGCCGTATCTCAGTCCTCCACATTCCTGACGGGACCGAACGGCAATGCTCTCAACGATGCCGAGCAGAAGCGGCTACAAATCGCGTTCCAAGAAGGGCGGATATCCCCGCAGGTTCCCGGAACCCCAGAAGAAACAGTACTGCATCCGGTCTTCCAAATTCAGGATGCGCAATTGGAACTGCATGTCCCGATCCGGGTCGGGTTGGCCACCACGGGCACCTTTGCGAATGGCACGCTGATTCTGGCGACGACGCAACCGGCGAAACTGGCCGAGTACAAACAACTCGTGAGCAGTCCCGGTGCCCTCAGTGCGACACCACCGGCCGACATCACGAAAGAGCGTTTCCCCTGGCACGTCCGCCGCATCGAATCGGACCTCAAAGCATTGGCTCCGCCTCGCCCGCCCGCACCGCTGCAATAACCGTGGACACCGCCACACCCCCCGATTTCCCCGCAAGGAAGCGGGGGTGATTCCCCCACGGCATTTCGTGCGTTCCTCACGCGGATGTATATGATGAAGGAGGTGGAACCCTTTCCATTTCCTTGAAGAACAACCATGACGAACAGTAAGACGCGATTCAGCCCGATCGAAGAGATTCTCGACGAATTGCGTGCCGGGCGAATGGTGGTTCTCGTCGATGATGAGCACCGGGAGAACGAAGGTGATCTCGTCATGGCCGCGGAGTGCATCACCCCGGATGCGGTCAACTTCATGGTCCGTCAGGCTTGCGGTCGGCTTTGTGTCGCCATGTCTCCCGCAATTGCCGGTCGGCTTCACCTGGATCTGCTGCCCGGTGTTCACCTTGACCCCTCCGCGACACCGTTCACCCACAACTTCGATGCCCGCCACGGGATCACCACTGGTATCTCCGCGCACGACCGTTGCCGAACGATTCAGGTCTGCGCGGACCCCAACGCGGGACCGCAAGACCTCGTCCGCGACAAAGGACATATGGATGGGCTCATCGCCCGCACCGGCGGTGTGCTGGTCCGAGCCGGGCACACCGAAGGTAGTGTGGACCTGTGTCGTCTGGCCGGGATGCGGGAAGTCTCCGTCATTTGTGAGGTACTCAATGCAGATGGCAGCATGGCCCGATTGCCGGACCTGCAGACGTATTGCCACACTCACAATCTCAAACTCTGTACCATCGCGGACTTAATCGAGTATCGCCGCCGCACGGAACGCCTCATTCAACGCGAAATCGCCCTCAAACTCCCAACCGAGTTCGGCACCTTTGACCTCTTCGCCTACACGTCCATTGTCGATCCGGTTCCGCATTTGGTCCTGACCCTCGGTGGTGTGGGTGTTCCCGGCCCTAACGGCGTGGTGCCAGTCCAAGATGACCCCATCCTGGTGCGCATGCATAGTGAATGTCTCACCGGCGATGCCCTGCACAGCCTGAAATGCGATTGCGGACCCCAACTCGCTTATGCCATGCGTCAACTCGCGGATGCCGGAAAAGGGGCCATTGTCTACATGCGTCAGGAAGGACGCGGAATCGGGCTGCTCAACAAGTTACGGGCCTACAAGTTACAGCAAGAAGAAGGACTCGATACCGTAGAGGCCAACCGTCGCCTCGGATTCGCCCCGGATCTGCGGCACTTCGGCATCGGTGCCCAAATCCTCGCCGATCTGGGCATCCGACAAATTCAATTACTGACGAACAACCCCCGCAAGGTGATCGGTATTGAAGGGTATGGGCTCAAAATCGTCGAACGGTTGCCGATCCAGATTCCCCCCGGTGAACACAACCGGGCGTATCTGGAAACGAAACGCCTCAAACTCGGCCATCTGCTCGATGGCGACCTGACCAACGATGTCGATTGAGGCCGGGATTCCTTCACCGAGAATCCGTAAGAAGATTGACCGTTTCACAAACCCATTATCCGACTCTCTAGGCCACGCTGATAACGCCTGGGGGTGATGGGGTGTTCTTCCTCATATTGGTGATCGTCGCTGGCGCATATCCGGCTCATACACGAACCCAGTAAGACGATCTGATTGGTAAATGAGTGGAGAGGAACACAACCGGGGACGATCGTCCCCGGTTCGGGGTGTCCTACTGAACCGGGGACGACAGTCCCTGGTTGTCCGACAAGCGTAGATTTTGAGACACCCCCATCGGGTTGGTGTATCAGGCCCAGGTGAGCGGTCACTTTCCCTTGGGCCAGTAGATTTGGTGAATCCCGGCTCCCTTGGCCGCATCGTACAGTTGGGCTTCGATGCCCCAAGGGACTTCAGGGGCAATTTCCGCAAACAGTTCCTTACGGCCAGTCGATTTCACGAACTCGGCCACTTCTCGTTCCAGTGATTCCACCGTAATCAGTTTGTTTTCTAGTTGAATGATCGGTTTCTCACCATTCATTCTGATCTGAACTTTGAAAGAGCGATCTTTAATATCCTCGGCTTTGACGATGACCGATTGACTCCCCTCTCGCGTCGGCGGTTCGGGCGGTAAGTCAATGGATCGGCGCAGGCTCTCGTAGGTGGTCGTCAGAATGAAGAAGATGAGTAACACGAGCGCGACATCAATGAGCGGGTTCATGTCGAGCCGGGTTTCGTCCGGTGGTTCGCTCGGCGGCGGCCCCATTTCCGCGACGGCTTCCGCAAAGATGGGGTGATCCTCGATTGGGAGCCAGTCCTGCTCGCCGGGGCCGCGTACCGTATCCGTCGTGTCCCAATCGCCATCCCGCAGACCATCGACGACCGCTTGCGGCGTTGCAACCGTGATACTCTCACGGCTTCCTTCCAGTCGCACTTGCCAGCGGTTCACGGTGTCACCTCATTGACCTCGGCTCCGTAGTACGCCACTTTGCCAGCCTGTTTGCGTTTGTCGAGTTCGCGGGCCACGTCACGCACCTGCACGCGGGGCAGTTCCTTGTTGCAGGCGATGCGGACTTCCGGCGGCGTTCTGTATTCCCCCAATCGTGCATCCAGGCGCGTCAGCAACTGTTCCCGAGTCAACAAATTCGCATCTTCCGGGGCGGGGGCGGCGTTGCCGAGGCGGAGATGGTAGATGATTTCCCCACTGCTGCGCCGGTCAATGTCCACCGTGACGGCGTTGGCATCCTTCGCCAGAGTGGATGCATGTTTCATGTCCGGCACCGCAATCGGCGACACGGTGGCCACGGCGGCCGTCATCATAAAGAAGATGAGCAGAACCAGGCTAATGTCGATGAGCGGGATCATGTCCACATCATCATCGTCGTCATCGGGGCGTGTGCGCCAGCCGACATCGAGTGCGATCGGTTCGAGCGGTTCGGTCCGTCGTTCTGCCGGGCGCACGAACAGGAAATCGCGGATTTGGGGATGATCGGCTACGCGCATCCAAGCGGTATCCACGCCCGTTGGCCGGAGTTTGTCCTCGGCTCCCACTCGGCCTTGTTCGGCCCAATCCGTGACGACCGTGAAGGGCACCGCTTTGTAAATCTGGTTCGCGGTGAGGAACCAGACATCGAAATGCAGGGACATCAAGACCGCTCCGCTGCGGGAGTCGCGGCGCGTGTTGGGGTGGTTTCACGGCCAGAGCGAGTATTTTGCACCAGGACGATCAGTTTCTGGGCCGCGGATTTCATGCGGACTTCGTAACGTGTAATCCAATCTTTGAACATTACATGGCAGAACACCAGGGGAATCGCCGTCATCAACCCCATCGCGGTAGCGAACAGAGCCAGACCGATACCCGCGGCGTGCCCAGCCATCCCGCCAGTATCGCCAGCCTTGGTGTTACTGATGGCGTTGAAGGTGTTAATCATCGAGATCACGGTGCCGAGCAGACCGACCATGGTGGCGATTTTGGCGATTGCGAGAATCGGGGCGAGCAAAAAGTTCAGGCGGGGAACGATTTCGAGTTCCACGACGCTGGCCATACTCCGACGCATCGCGGCCACACCCTGATCGGCAGCTTCCAACCCGGCGACGAACAGCAACTGGGCGATATACCCTTGATCCTGCTGGCAGAGTGGAATCGCTCCGCGAACGCCCTGTTTTTTCAGGGCATTCTGAAGATCGGGCAAGAGGGTATCCACATCGGTTTTTGCGGCTTGATTCAGCAGGAATCGCCAAGTCACCAGGGCAAATGCCACCAGGGACATCAACGTCATGGGGAGGGCGAAGTACCACTCGTTCAGAAAGAAATTCTGTAGCGCCTGCATGAATAACCAAAAAGAAGTTGCGAGTTCCAGGCTTCGGAATCCGACCCAAAACCTGAAACCTCAAATCGGAAACTGCAAACCTCAAACCTCAAACCTCAAACTGATTCCTCTTTTACCAGAACCTATTCCTCTTCATCAACCGCATGTTCCGCACGGGCAACAATGGCAGCTTGCACGTTCGCGGGCACCTGTTCGTAATGGCTGAGTTCCACGGTATAGGCACCCTGTCCCTGAGAAATGCCGCCCAACTGCGACGCATATCGGGCCATCTCGCTCAAGGGAGCCCGTGCGGCGATCACGGTGTGATCGCCGGGGAGCGTGTCTTGATCTTCGACCTGAGCGCGTCGGGTGGGTAAATCCCCCAGGATGGCCCCTGTAAACCGTGATGGGACTGTGACTTCCAGTCGCACGATCGGTTCAAGCAGCACAGGGCGAGCCGCCAGACAGGCTTTGCGGAAGGCGATACGGCCCGCGGTCTTGAACGCGGCTTCCGAACTATCGACGGGGTGATCTTTGCCGAAATGGACCTCGACGGCGATGTCCTGCATCCGGCACCCCGCCAACGGACCCCGTTCCAGAGCTTCGCGGATCCCCTTTTCGATGGCGGGTAGGAACTGGTTCGGGATGCTGCCGCCGACGATGTGGTCGATGAAGGCGAAGTTCAACCCCGGATCGTACCGCACTGCACGCATCTTCTCGAAACGCGCTTTGTTGGCGAATCGTTCTTCCAGTTCTGCTTGTGTCGTGATGTCGCGGTCGAGCGGATACACACGCAGATGTACTTCCGCGAACTGACCCCGCCCGCCGGATTGCTTCTTATGCCGATGATCGGCGGCCCCCGGTCCCGTGATCGTCTCGTGATACGGGATTTTGGGTTCCTTCGTCACCACATCCACATCGAAACGATGTTTGAGCCGTTCTTGCACGACTTCGAGATGCAGTTGACTGACTCCGGTAATGACCATCTCATGGGTTTGTTGATCATGCGTGAGTTTGACAGTTGGGTCTTCTTCGGCGATTTTGTGCAGGCCCGCTGAGATTTTCTGTTCGTCGCCTCGGTTCTTGGGGGCGATGGCCAACCCGAACATCGGTGGTGGAAAGGCGATCGCGGGCAGAATCGGCGCATCGGCTCGGAAGGCGATCGTATCTCCGACATGCAGGCCGTCGATTTTGGCCACCGCGACAATGTCCCCGGCAACGGCTTCCTCCACGGCGGTCGAGGTTTTCCCTTGAACGGCGAGTAGATGGCCGAGCCTCATGGACTTGCCCGTGTTCAGATTCACGATCTGATGATTCGGGGTGAGTTTGCCAGTCAGTATCCGAATGAAGCTCAGATGGCCGACATACCGATCATGAACAACCTTGAAAACCTGGCCAAGGAACTCCGAGGTTTCCGTGGGTTCGAGATGTGCCGTTGTGCCGTTACTGCCGCACACCAGGCCGTTTAGCCGCTTGCGGGAGTAGGACGGCGAGAGGCCATAACGGCTCAAAGCCTCCAGGAGTTCCTTGACACCTTTATCCTGTTTCGCGGAAGTGCAGAAGATCGGCACCAGCGTTCCGGCGGCGATGGCATTGGGAATAGCCGCTTCGAGTTCTTCCCGGCTAATTTCTCCATCGTTGAGGTACTTTTCCATCAGGGTTTCATCCGCTTCCACAACCGCATCAATCAGCAGGGATCGTAAATCCTGTGGATTCATCGGGCAGGAAGCCGGGACATCGGCAGGGGGGTCGAGGACGCTGAACACTTGCGAGAAAGCTGGACCATCCGCATCGGGGACATCAAAGGGAATGCAGTGTTTGCCAAAGTTCTCACGGATGGATTCGACCGCGGCATCAAAATGGGCCTTGTCTGTGTCGATCTTATTGATGACGATCGCCCGACCGAGTCCGCGTGCGGTGGCTTCCCGATACATCCGACGGGTGTTCGGTTGCACGCCGTTGATGGCACAGACCACAATGACAGCCGTTTCCACGGCGGTCAGCGCTTCCAAAGCCGCGCCGATGAAGTCGGGCGAACCGGGAGCATCGAGGATGTGCAGGCATTTGCCGCCATGTTCCGCATGGAGAACGTGGGTGTCGATGCTGAAATGGTGTAGATGTTCTTCCTCATCGGTGTCAGCGATGGAGGTGCCGTCGTCCACGCTGCCGAGCCGATCGACGGCACGTGCTTCGTACAGGAGGGCATCGGCGAGGCTGGTTTTGCCCGCGGCGCGGTGCCCGATGAGTGCAATGTCCCGGACGTCGTCGACGAGATGGCGTCCCATGATAGACCTCCCTTCAGTGAAGTGCGGCCCTGGGAGGAAGACATTCCCCAGAAGAAGCCGAGTGGGAGGTGAAGGTCTGGCGATTTCATCGCACCGCGTGATCCCGCCACGGTGCCAATCGGGCGCATCTCTTCAACAAAAGCTCATCCGTCATATCGTTCGCCAAACCCTCATCTAGAACTTTGCTTCGCCCGAACCAGGGTCAAAGCCTCGGGCAGGGTGATCTGCCCTTCGTAAAGCGCCCGGCCAATGATACAGCCGAACGTGCCAGTTTCCGTGAGCTGGCGCACATGCTCCATCGCACTGACCCCGCCGGACGCGATGACGGGCAACCGGGTGGCGGCACGCATCTCGCGGAGGGCTTCATAGTTCGGCCCGCTCATCATTCCATCCTTGGCGATGTCCGTGTAGACGACCGCCGCCAGCGGAGCCGTTTCGACCTGTTGGGCCAAATCCGTCGCCTTCGTCGAACTGGTGGCAAGCCAACCATCCGTGGCCACGAAACCGTTCCGAGCATCAAGCCCCAAGACGATCCGATCCGGGTATCGGGCCGCGACAACCTGAACCCAGTTTGGATCTTGCAGAGCTTTGGTGCCGAGGACCGCCCAACGAATTCCCCAATCGAAGACCGTGGCAAGGTCCGCATCGGTGCGAATACCGCCACCGAGTTGACAGGGAACCGGCACGGCAGCGGCGATCGCACGGATCACCTCACCGTTGACAGGCTGGCCCGCTTTCGCGCCATCCAGATCGACGAGGTGAATGCGATCGGCTCCGAGTTCGACCCAACGCCGGGCGACGGCTGTGGGATCGTCGGAGAAAACGGTTTCCTGGGCGTAGTCGCCTTGCTTGAGCCGCACACAGCGACCGCCCAACAGATCAATAGCAGGGTAGATGAGCATGACAGGGGCTATTGTGTCGCACGGTGAGACACCCGGCAAGGGCGATCTCAACGCGGATGCATGATTTGGGATCATTGGCACAGGTACAAGAGGAACCGGGCATCGCAATTGGACTGGGAAAGTTCGGCCATTCCGCGTTGGACTGCGATTTGACACACCGACTCGGCCCGTTTAGCCTGAACTTCGGATCAGAACCATCCGTGATACACGGTCGTCTTGCTCGGGAACATCGCCATGCCAACGCCGGAAACGCAACCGCACACTAATCGGGCGTTTTATGACCGTATCAGTCATGTTTATGATTGGCTTTCGGACAGTAACGAAGGCCCAGCACGGCGGGCCGGGCTAGAAGCCCTCCAGGTGCAACCCGGAGAAACTGTGCTGGAACTGGGGTTCGGCACCGGAAATGAGATCCTCGAACTGGCCGAGAAAGTCGGCGCGACCGGCACCGTCGCGGGAATCGACGTTTCCGAAGGAATGCGTACCGTCACCCAGAAGAAACTGGATGAACGCAAACCCGCCGCGACCGTGCAGCTCACGGTGGGCGATGCCCGGCATTTGCCGTACCCGGATGCTCATTTCGATGCGGTTTACACCAGTTTCACGCTCGAACTGTTCGCTCAGGAAGATATTCCGGTTGTTCTGGCCGAAGTGTGGCGTGTCCTCAAACCGGGTGGCCGATTGGGTGTCGTTTCCATGGCGACCGTAAAAACCGGGCAGCACACCAGTACACTCGAAAACACCTACATCTGGATGCACCGCCACTTCCCGCACATTGTCGATTGCCAGCCGATTGATACGGAAGGTGTCGTCTCGGCGGCTGGGTTTCGCATCCTGACCGTGCAAGAGCGTGAAATCTGGACGATGCCCGTGCGTGTGGTCGTGGGTACGAAATGAGCCGGGACCACGGAACAGGCTGATATTTCAGCATATTCCGCGATCGCGGGTGATCGTCTGCCGGTCGAAAGGCGGCTTACTGTGGGCGAGCAGGGCGGAAGAAGCTGGGCAGATCCTGGAACCGGATCGGCTGGCTGTTTCCATTCTGCGTGGGGGCAGCGTTCGGAGTGGGAGTCGGCGTGCTATTCGCGTTTGAGGGTGTCTCACTGGTTGAGCGGTTCGTGGCCGGGGTTTCGTTGGCGCTTCGGTTTTTGATGACTTCCCCTACAGTTTCGACACCCGATTTCGTGTCGTTGACGATTTTATTGGTATTGACATTCAATTCGATACGTTTCTGTCCATCCGCACCCGGTAGTACGGCGAACGAATACCAGTTGAAATACCAACCCAACCCAAAAAATAGCACGACGGCGAGCCCGATCAGTGCGAGCAGATTCCGCATGATGTCCACCTTCTCCAAGAATGAGGGGCCGACCGACCGCCCCGCGCGGCGTATTGTGCCGAGTGCCCGAGAAATCGTCTATCCCAAACGGAATTGCTATGGAAAGGCGTTGCCGAGAGACGGCCGTGAAGATCACGATGGCTGGAGAACCAGGGCAAAATGATACGGAACACCCCTGACGAGTTCTGACTGCAATTCCCATGTCCCAGGATAGGTCCGTTCCTCTTATGGGATCATTCACTTCCGCAATGGCTCCAGCAACTGCGGACGACGAGTGCGGACGACACGAATATCGGGAGTGAGCCTTTTGGCCGGGGAGTCGCTATCATCATGCGGAGTCGGGAGTGTGAAGGAATCTTCCAAAACTCCCGCTGCATGCCGTCTTGACGCATTCATGCGGACGGGAAACAATAGTTTAACTCCTACCAACAGTTGCCCGTCTACTGGGTTCGATATTCTTCCAGGTTGAGAGAATCTCCCGCAATGCGTTCCATCATGCTAATGTCGACGGTCGCACGAGCCCGGTTCCTCCTGCTCGCCGTGGTTGGGTTACTCATACCGGCCTGCACGCCCGCGGATTCCGTCCGATCGTACACCGTGCCGAAAGCCACACACAAGACAACAGACCCCGCCGCCCAAGCCTCCACGCCTGCCGAAGCCGGAGAATATCGTTTCCTCGGGGCGATGTACCCGGCGGAGGATCCGGTGTGGTTCGTCAAGTTCGCTGGCCCCGGCTCGGCCCTGGATGCACAAGTCCAAGCATTTGATGAGTTTCTGGCCTCGGTTCAGTTTCCCAAGGGGTGGGAAGGCGGCCCCGAATGGAAGCTACCCACAGGATGGAAAGATGGCCCCACCCGCAATGCGATGGGAATTGTCATTCGCACGGTCCACATTGGGAGTGGTAATCCACCGCTGGAACTCACTGTCTCCCAAGCCCGAGGTGGTGTCCAAGGGAACGTCGACCGTTGGGCGGGGCAGGTCGGTGCCCCGACTGGACCAGAACTGCTCGCAAAATACACACGCTCTATCAAAACCGCTGATGGTCGTAACGGTGTGCGTGTGGATGTGACCGGCCCCAAAAACCCGGCCGCGACCCGACCGCCGTTCATGGGTGGACGCTAACCGGCGTGGGATTCTGTTTCTGTTTCGCTCCTTCAAACTTCGCCACACTGGCGGAGGACACACAATATGACCCCAATCACTGCTGATCTGGGTGCGGTCCCCAAAAACACCCCCCAGACCCCACGCCCCACACCGAACGTGTGGTCGGGGGTGAAACGCATGCTCAAACCGCTTGCGTCCCTGCAACTCACAGTGGCGTTGTTTGCGCTTTCCATCGCACTGGTCTTCTTTGGTACGATCGCGCAGATGAACGCCGGTATCTGGACCATCATTGATCAGTATTTCTGGTCCACCTATGTCATGGTGGATCTGCAACTGCTCGTGCAGTTCGGACAAGTCTTCTTCGGCGTTTCCCCGGATACCGTCGTGTCGGGCGCGTTCCCGTTCCCCGGTGGCAAGACGATCGGCTTCGCACTGTTGGTGAACCTGCTCGCCGCCCACCTCGTGCGATTCAAACTGTCCTGGAAGCGAGCGGGGGTCATTACCCTGCACGCTGGGTTGGTGCTGCTGTTCGTCGGGGAAATCGTCACCCGGACATCGCAAGTCGAACAGAAAATGATGATCGCAGAGGGGGAGACGGTCAACTACGCTTTTGACAATCGTCACCCCGAACTGGCGTTCGTCACGGACGCGGGCAATGGCCAGGATCGGATGATCGTCGTGCCGGGTACCTTGCTCAAGCAAAGCGCGACCGACAAGACTCGGATTCAGAATGCGGATTTGCCAGTCGATATCGGTGTCGATCAGTACATGGTGAATTCCATCGTCGAACCCGTGACCGAAAGCACCGGCAAACCGTGGGCCGATCATGGGTTGGGGCAAAAGTTCCAGGCTCAGAAAATCGACGAAGTCTCGGGAGTGGATACTTCCAGCAAGGCCGATGTTCCCTCCGCGCATGTCACGTTCTACCGCAAAGGCACGGATGAGGTGCTGGGCCGTTACCTCGTCACGCTTTGGTCGATGCTGCGGAGCGGAATGCCTGCCCAATCCGTGGATGTGGACGGCAAAGCCTATGATGTCGCCCTGCGATTCACCCGGTACTACAAGCCGTTCACTTTCAAACTGATTGACTTTCAATTCGATCGTTACCAGGGGACGAACAAGCCGAAAAACTTCTCCAGCGAAATTCAACTCGTTGACCCGGAACATGGTGAAGATCGCACAGTGACGATTCGGATGAACGAACCGCTCCGGTACCGGGGTGAGGCGTTCTACCAATCCGGTTGGGATGAAGCGACCGAGCGTGGCACCGTGCTGCAAGTCGTGCGCAATCCCGGTTGGCTGATTCCGTACATCTCCTGTGCGATTGTCACGCTCGGCATGTTGATTCATTTTGCCATGCACCTGTTCACCTTCCTCCGGCGACTGCGGGAAGGGCGACTCGGTTCCACCCCGCAACCGTATGCTCCTGCTGCCGTGGTGAGCGTGCCGATGTCGGGTTGGCAGCGAGCGTTCCCGTGGTTGTTGACCGCACTCGCGGGGCTGTACCTGATTTCGGCCATCATGCGGCCCAATGGCGAAAAGCTCAATCTGGATGCCATCAGCCAACTGCCCGTACTGGATGGTGGACGACTCAAACCGCTGGACACGGTGGCACGGGTCAACCTCCGCCTCATCAGTCACCGCGAAGAATTGAAGGTGACGAAAGACGGGAAAACCTCCACTTACCCGGCGATTCGTTGGTATCTCGATCTGGCTACGTCGAACCCGGAAGAACCGGGGGAAGCGGGTGATTATCAGGTCTTCCGCATCGAGAACGATCAGTTGCTGGAATTTTTGGGCCTGAAAGCCCGCGATGGCCTGCGGTACTCCGTCAACGAGCTGAAGCCTTCCTTCGCCAAGCTCGACGATGCGGCCCGCAAGGCCGAACAGCGACCGGAAAAGGATCGCACACTGTTCGACAATAAAGCCATGGAATTGCACCGCCATCTCGGTCTGGTGGTCGTTTCCATGATGAGCGGCAAAGGCGCTCAAATCATTCCCCCGGCAGCTCCAGCGGCGGGAGCGAGTGCGAATGAGACGGAAAACGGCTGGCGGACCCCATCTGAGGCTCTCCGCAATGCGATCATGGCGGCGCGGGTCTACAAGACCAAGCGAGCCGAGGAACTGAAGTTGCCGGAAGATCCGAAACAGATGACCCCGGAACAGCAGAATCAGATGGCCGAGGTGATCGACGAATCGCTCGTCGTCGCTCGCAAAGCCGAACCCGCCGCCGTGGCTTGGATCGACATGCTAGAGGCGTATCGGTCCAATCTGCAGGGACAATCGGGGAGCCAGGGACAGTTTGAGAAAGCGGTTGCGGAATTCCAATCTCATTCCGACCAAATCATCTCATCGCGTGATCGCAGTGCGGTGAAGCTCGAACATTTCCTGAACAAGTCCGCGTTGTACTACCACTGCACAACGCTGTACATCCTCGCGGGGCTGATCGGGATGCTGAGTTGGTTGGCCGCGGCGTTCAACCCCGGATTGACGGAAGCGTTCCGCCGCTCGGCGTTCTGGGTGCTGGTTCTCACGTTCCTGATCCATTCCGTGACGCTGTTCGCCCGGATGTATCTGATGGATCGGCCGATGGTGTTCGTCACGAACCTGTATTCTTCGGCCGTGTTCATCGGCTGGGCGGCGGCGGGGATCTGTCTGCTCATCGAGCGGATTTTCCCGATCGGTTTGGGGAACACGGTCGCGGCGGTGCTGGGCTTCGGCACCACGGTCATCGCTCACAACCTTGCTCTCAACGGTGATACGCTGGAGATGATGCAAGCCGTCCTGGACACCAACTTCTGGCTGGCGGTCCACGTCACCACGGTGACACTGGGCTACTCCGCGACTTACGTTGCCGGTGTGGTGGGGTTGGCGTATGTCGGCCTGGGGTTGATGACCCCGCTGCTGAAAAAGCCGATCGTGGTCGGCAGCGGCTCGCAAACACGGGTCATGGATCTGGGCCGAATTCTCGGTCAGGTGATCTATGGCATTATCTGTCTGGCGACGTTGCTCAGTTTCTTCGGCACCGTCTCCGGGGGAATCTGGGCGGATCAGAGCTGGGGCCGGTTCTGGGGCTGGGATCCGAAAGAGAACGGGGCCGTGCTGATTGTGACCTGGAACGCCCTGATCCTGCACGCCCGCTGGGCCGGGTTGGTGAAAGATCGCGGCGTGGCCGTGTTGACCTTGTTCGGGAACATGATTACCACCTGGAGCTGGTTCGGCACCAACCAACTGCAAATTGGCCTGCACTCGTATGGGTTCAACAAAGAACTCATCGACTTGTGCGTTTACGTCTGGGCCGTGCATCTCATTGCGATTGGCCTGGGTCTGATTCCGATTCGGTTCTGGGGTAGCTTTGTCCCACCACGGGCTCCCGCCGCCACTGCGTAACCGGGACGGAAGGATGTCGCAGGACTCGCCGTGCCTTCCGGGTGCGGCGAGTTTGTTTTCGGGGTTTCGTTGTCGGTAGTTGCGTCCCGCTCACGGTTCGTCTATCCTGCCCGGCAGCCTGTTTCTCTTCTGCTTTCGCAAGGAACCCGTTCATGACCACCGATCGGAAGGTGCGCGTTGCCATTGTCGGCCTGGGTTTTGGGTCCGAGTTCATCCCGATTTACCAGAACCATCCGAACGCCGAGATGACGGCGATTTGTCGGCGGAACAAGGCGGAACTCGACCGTTGTGGCGACCAGTTCGACGTTCCGGTTCGTTACACGCATTTTGATGATCTGCTGGCGGACAACACCATTGATGCCATTCACATCAACAGCCCCATTCCCGATCACGGGCCGCAAACGATCAAAGCCTTGAAGGCTGGGAAGCATGTCGCTTGCACCGTACCGATGGCGACCGACAAAGAGCAGATTGCCGAGATTGTCCGACTCCAACGGGAGACGGGCAAGACCTACATGATGATGGAAACGGTCGTCTACAGTCGAGAGTATTTATTCGTCAAGGATTTGTACGATCGCGGGGTACTCGGACGCATTCAGTTTCTGCGGGGCAGCCATCAACAGGACATGGACGGCTGGCCGAATTACTGGCCCGGTCTGCCGCCGATGTGGTACGCCACCCACTGCGTCAGTCCGTGCCTGGCACTGCTGAGTTCACCGGGGAAACCCGCACTGGCCGAGAGTGTCGTTTGCCACGGATCCGGGCGGATTCGGGAAGAACTCATTCCGAAGTACAACAGCCCGTTCGCCGTCGAAACCGCGACATTCAAAATCGCGGATTCCGATGTTGTTGCGGAAGTGACACGCAGCTTGTTCGACACGGCCCGGCAGTATCGGGAAAGTTTCGATGCCACGGCCTCGAACGTCAGCTTTGAATGGCAGCAGATCGAAGGGGAAGACCCGGTCCTCCACATGCGCGGACTGCCCGAATCGCAGATTCCCCGGCGAGTGAAAGTGCCCGATTTCGCGGGACGGCTGCCGGAAGGGATTCGCCAGTTCACCGGAGCCATCCACGATGCCACGCACTTGAGTTTCCTCCAGGGAGCCGGTCACGGCGGCAGCCATCCGCATTTGGTCCACAACTTCCTGATGGCGGTGCTGGGCCAGCAACCCGCGTTCCCCGATGCTCCGACCAGCGCGAACTGGACCCTCGTGGGTCTGTGCGCCCACGAGTCCGCGATGAAGGGTGGCGAGCGGGTCGTGATTCCCCGTTGACCCGTGCGTTTCTGTTAGTGTCGGAAGTGCCGCACGCCGGTGAACAGCATGGTGATGCCATGTTTGTCGCAGGCGGCGATGCTGTCGGCATCTTTGACCGAACCACCGGGTTGAACGATCGCGGTCACACCCGCAGCGGCCGCGAGTTCGACATTGTCCGGGAAGGGGAAGAAGGCATCGGATGCCAGGACGGAGCCTTTTGCCCGTTCCCCGGCTTTCTTCACCGCAATATCCACGGACACCACCCGGCTCATCTGCCCGGCTCCGACACCGACGATCTGGGTGCCCTGCGTCAAAACGATCGCATTCGATTTGACATGTTTGCAGACCAGCCAGGCAAACTCCAGAGCGGCCCGTTCCTCGGGTGTGGGTTGCCGTTGGGTCTTGACTTCCCACTTGGTGCAGTCATCAGCGCCGACATCGCGGGTTTGAACGAGTAGGCCGCCGTCGACCCGGCGATAGTCAAGCCCCTGCGGGCCGCCTTCGAGCGGGCCGGTCTTCAATAGACGGACGTTCTTTTTCCAGTCTTTAAGTCGTGTGAGTGCCTGTTCCTCGTAGTCCGGGGCGATGACACATTCGACGAACCGTTCACCGCCCATCAAGGCCGCAGCCGTGGCGGAGTCGACGGGTCGGTTGAAAGCGATAATGCCGCCGAACGCGGAGAGTGGGTCACCGTCCCAGGCTTGTGTGAACGCCTCGGCCAGCGTGGACGCGGTGGCTGCTCCACAGGGGTTGTTGTGCTTGACCACCACGGCTGCGGGCAGGGTGAATTCTCGGGCCAAGTTCAAGGCCGAATCCAGGTCGAGGATGTTGTTGTAGCTCAGTTCCTTGCCGTGGAGTTGTTCGGCGGTGGCAACGCAGACACGGGTGATGTTGGGTTCCCCATAAAACGCGGCGGATTGGTGCGGGTTCTCACCATATCGCAATAATTGTTTCTGTTCGAGCGTCAGATTCAAAATCCGATGATGTGTTGGGGCATCTTCGCCAGCAATCACGGACTCAAAATACGCGGCAATGGCCTGGTCGTACTCACGGATTCGACTAAATGCCCGTTGTGCCAGACGGCGACGCAGTGGTTCCGGCACCCCGCCGTCGGAGGCCAGCGCTTCCAGAATGGCGGGGTAATCTTCCGCAGTCACGGCTACCGTCACGGCATGGAAGTTCTTCGCGGCCGCGCGGATCATGCAGGGGCCGCCGATGTCGATGTTTTCGATCGCCTGAGCCTCGGTTACACCGGGTTTGGCGACGGTCTGCTCGAACGGGTAGAGGTTGCAGACGACCAGGTCAATCTCGGGCAGTCTGTGTTCGCTCAGGGTGGCCATGTGTTCGGGTTTGTCCCGCTTTGCCAGTAGGCCCGCGTAGATGTTCGGGTGCAGTGTCTTCACTCGGCCATCGAGGATTTCGGGAAAGCCGGTCAGTTCGGCCACATCTTTTACGGGCAGCCCGGCATCCGCGATGGCTTTTTTCGTGCCGCCAGTGGCGATCAATTCCACGCCGTGTTGGGTGTGCAGAATCTGGGCAAAGTCAACGAGGCCGGTTTTATCGGAGACGCTAAACAAGGCACGACGAATCGGACGGAGCATCGGAACACCAAGTACAAGTTTCGGGGTACAGAGTTCAGGTTATGCACGATGGCCGATTTGAACCACCTTCCCGATCCGTCGGACGGTCAGCCCGCCGGGGAAGTCAGCTGCGGGAACGGTGCCAGCGGCAATATCGACCAATCGCCCCCAGTGCGTCGCCGTCATGCCCAGTTGGGGCCAACCTTCCCGCTGCCAGAGTCGCCGGAACAGTTCCCGAATCTCGGAACTTGTCCGCAGGGTCAATTCCTCGGCATCCAGAACGAGGGTGGGACCAACACGAGGCCGTTCACAGCGTGCGAGCAGCGACTCGATGTGGTGGACACGATCCTCCGCGAGTTCCTGTGCCTGATGAGCCAATCGACCGAGGGACTCGACGATTCGCGGGTTGAATGTCTTCAACAGTGGTAGCAGTTCCTGACGAATCCGATTGCGGGTGAATGCGGAATCTTGGTTCGATGAATCGGTCTGGTAGTCGATATTTTCCTGTGTCAGATACTCGATGACATCCGCCCGGCAGACCGCCAAGAGTGGTCGAACGAGTGCGATGCCTGCACGGAAGGGGCGGTTGGCGGCGATGCCTCCCAGGCCATGAATCCCCGTGCCGCGGATCATCCGGTGGAGCAGTGTCTCGGCCTGATCGTCGGCGGTGTGGCCGGTGGCGATCCAGCGTGCGCTGTGCTGGGATGCGACATCAACGAACCAGTCGTAGCGGAGGCGTCGGCCCGTGGCTTCGATGTTGCCGCCCATCGCTTGCACATCCGCTGAGGCCACCTGCACGGGGATGTTGAACCGGGCACCCAGGTCACGAACAAATGCCTCATCCTGGTCGGATTCCGAGCCACGGAGTCGATGATTGAAGTGTGCGATGACCAAACCGTCTGAGTAACCAGCGTGCAAGCCGTGCAGCAGAGCGACGCTATCCGGCCCCCCCGAAACGGCGACGATGCCAGGGCCGGTGAGTGCGTGGGCTTCCACGAATTGCCGAATCGAGGTGATGAACCGTGACATCCTGTCTCCATCTCGGGGTACAATCATTACTGTACTGCAAGAGCCGGATTTCGGGCTTGATTCCATATCGGGGTGAGGGTATCCGTGCCGCCAACTGAATCCAACATGCCAGCGCCCGAGGATGACACGGGGTTTGAGGTCGTCCCGGATGACGAGGTCGCCGAGTTCGGGAAGAGTTCCCGGCATTGGCCACAGGCTCAGCGTAACCACATGCCCCGTTGGGTGCAGGGGTGGTTGTTGCTACTGGCGGCTGGGTTCACGACTATCTTGGGTATCGCGCTCTGGCTGAGTCCGTACAACGCCGATGGCAGCCCGCGGTTGATGGCCACGCATACGCAGATGGGGTTGCCGCCGTGCAATATGGTCGTCCTCACCGGGAAACCATGCCCAGCTTGTGGCATGACGACGAGTTTTTCCCTGCTGGCACATGGGGATGTGCTGGCTTCGATGCAGGCGAACTGGGTGGGCACCCTGATCGCGGTGTACTGGTTCGCCCTGATTCCGTGGTCGCTCCTGAGCGTGTTGCGGGGGCGGTTGATTGGGGTACGGAACGGGGAAATCATGCTGGCGGTATCCATCGGCATTATGGTCGTGCTGATGCTCGCCCGCTGGATTGTTGTGATATTGCTGTAGGGTAGGGGGGTTGGAATTGTGGAATCGGATTCAAAAACTCCGCATTCCGCATTCCGCATTCCGCATTCCAACTATGGGGGGCTCACGGATGGGCCGGTCTTTGGAGACATCCACGGTACGCTGGTCACGGCGGGCCGTGCTGCTGAGTATGATGGCATTCACCAGTGCGGGTTGCACACCCGCCAGCCTGTGGTGGCTCGCCCGTGGCAACGGTAAGGTGGCAGCTGAATACCCGCTCCCGCCGAAGGAAGGCAAAGAAGGAATCACCGTCCTGGTTCTCGGCTCCGCACCGCCGACGTTGCCCGTGGAATTCGTCGGAATCGAGCGTGACTTGGCGGCTCGGATTGGCCGCAAGATGACCGATGAAACCAAGGACGACAAGAAGAAGAAAATTCAGGCGATCGACCAGGTGAAAGTCGATCAGTTCAAGTCGTCTCACCCGGACTGGAAAGTGCTGTCACCCGGACAGATCGGCGTGCAGATGGGAGCCGATTACGTCATTGATGTCGGTTTGACGGCGATTAGCCTGTATTCTCACGATTTCGGGCGAGAAGTACCGCAAGGGAAGGCGAGCCTGTCCGTGTATGTCTACGATACGGCGGACCCGGAGCGTACTTACCGCGAGTACGGCCATGATGTCGCGCCGCGCGGCACGGATTCGCCGATGCTCTCGGCCGCGAACTATCGCCGTTGGTTCCTCGATCGAATCGCCACGGAAATTGCCTGGAAGCACATCCCACACGTTTACGAAAAAGGTCTGGGTATTGGTCGCTGATTTCCGCATCGTGTTGGCGATCGCCCATCATGACCCACGGTGGAAACGCCGTGGGCGACTTTTCAATCCGCCGCATTTTGGCGATGCGATTTCTCGGGTAACTCACTTCTTGTCGAATTGCTCAAGCCAGTGCAAGACGATGACCGCGTAATAGGTGCCGCCGATGCTGGAGGGGGTTCCCGGTGTCACGCCGTAACCCCCATCGGCATTCCGGCACCGGGCGAGAAAGCCCCGGAGTGCTTCGACGTTCGCCGGTGCGTGTTGCATCAGCATAAACGCCCGCATGACACGATAGGTGGTTCCCAGATCGGAGGAGCCGCCATCCGCACTCCAACCGCCATCGGGTCGCTGCCCATCTCGCAAGACACGAAGGGCCAAGTCCGGTTCGGCAACGGGGGCTCCCAGACGCAACTGGAACGCGGCCCAGGAACCGATGTTACGCGGAGCCGTCTTGACATCCCGCTCGCGTGTGACCTTTTCGACAAACTGGCGGGCAATCGCAAACCACGGCTTCAGATCAAACGGGCAATCCTGCACGCCCCAGGCTTCCACGGCCGCGGCCGCGATGCGAACATCCTCGAACGATTGCGCGTGCGATTGCAAGTAGGGTAACGCTTTCTGATACTGTTTTTGGGGGATTTTCAGTTCCACGGCGGCCATGATGCCGATGGAAGTCAGCAGCACATCGGGCTTGCCACCGGGTTCCTCAAAGCCACCGGTTTCGGGGTCTTGGCAAGAGAGAACGAACGAACGCAACGGCGCCGGATCGGGAAATTCCGCGTGCAGGTATTTCAGTACCCGCAAAGCCGCCAGTGTCGCGCGCAGGCTCGGTTTGCCGTCGCGGGTGGGTTGGAAGGCTCCGAATTTTTTATCGTGGAGCGATTGCACATACTGTACGGTTTGGGCGCGTTCCTCGGCCGTTTGAGCGACAGCCAGCGTGGGGAACACGAGAACGATTGTGCCGATCAGGATGCGATTCATGAGGACTCTCGAAAAGGAGCGGATCAGGCTGGTTTGGGTCGGAATGCGGGAACGATGGTTGGATGGGTTTCCAGTCGTGGCCCGCCAATCAGGTCGATGCAATAGGGAATCGCGGGGAACACAGCGAGGAGACATTCTCGAATCGCGGAAGGTTTTCCCGGTAAATTCACAATCAGAGATGGTCCGCGGATGCCCGCTGTTTGCCGGGATAGTATCGCCGTGGGAACGGATCGCAGCGACACGGCCCGCATCAGTTCTCCAAAACCCGGCAGCAGTTTATCACAAACATTGGCAGTTGCTTCTGGGGTCACATCGCGTGGAGCCGGCCCCGTACCGCCGGTGGTGACGACCAGAGAACAGGCGTCCACATCGCACAGTTCCCGGAGTGTCGCTTCAATGACGGGAAGTTCATCCGCCACGATCCGGGCCACGGCTTGCCAGTCGCACGAGAGTATTTCCGTCAAACACTCGGCAATTGCGGGGCCGCTGCGGTCCTCATACAGGCCTTGGCTGGCGCGGTCGGAGATGGTGAGTATGCCAATTCGGATCATGGTTGATTCGGGGACAGATTTCGGAATACGGGCAGCAGAATAATGCGTATTCTAGTCTTCAAATTCCAAAATCGAAACCGTACTCCCCAACTTCACCATGAAACCCTGGACATTTCATTCTGCCGGTTCACTGATTTTTGGCCGTGACAGCCTCCATCGACTCGGAGCCAGCGCGGTCCAACTGCGAGTGAGTCGCATTTTCATCGTGACCGATACGGTGCTGACCCGATTGGGATACGTCGATCGTGTCGTGCAACCACTGCGAGAAGCGGGCCTGCACGTTGCCGTTTTCGATGGTGGTGTCCCTGAGCCACCAGATACGGTTGTCCAACAAGCCGTGGAAGCCGCGCGGACATTTGGCCCGGATGCCGTCCTCGGCCTGGGTGGCGGCAGCAACATGGACATCGCCAAACTCACCGCCTTGCTGCTGACTCATGGCGGATCACTGATCGACTATGCGGGAGATCAAAAAGTCCCCGGCCCGGTCCTCCCGGTCCTCTGCGTACCCACCACTGCGGGGACAGGTTCGGAAGTCTCACCGGCTGCGGTCTTCACCGATGCGACGCACCACATCAAGCTCAGTTGTCTCAGCCCATATCTGCGTCCCACCGTCGCCGTAGTGGATCCACTGTTGACCGTGGGATGTCCCCCCCAAGTGACTGCGGACAGCGGCATAGATGCCCTCACTCATGCCATCGAAGCCTACACGGCGGTGGACAATGAGGAATTCCAACAGCGTCCGGGTGGTCCCAGTGTCTACCAGGGGAAAAACCCTCTGGCAGATGCGATGGCTTCAGAATGTATCACCCTCGTTGGGAAATTTCTGAGACGTGCGGTAAAAGACGGACAAGATCTCGAAGCCCGAGAAGGGATGGCCTTAGCGGCGACCTTGGGTGGACTGGCGTTCTCCAACGCGGGTGTGGCCCTGGTTCATGCGATGGAATATCCCGTCGGTGGCGCGGTGCATGTGTCCCACGGAGCAGGGAACGGACTGCTGCTGCCCTATGTCATGCGTTATAACCTGACAGCACGGGTGCTGGCATTTGCGAATATCGCCATCCTGCTCGGCGTGGCCTCGGATCGATCCGGCACGGATGTGAGTCTCGCTTCTCAAGCCGTGCAAGCGGTGGAAGAACTCCGAACTGCCATTGGAATCCCGTCCCAATTGCGTGAGTTGGGGGTCACGGAAGAGATGCTACCCGGTTTCGCGGAGAAGACATTTGGGATCAAACGCCTGATGCGGATCAACCCCCGCTACCCGGAATCGGCCGATGAGATTCTGGCGATCTACCAAGGGGCATTGTGACCGAGGACCGATCCCGATGTCCCAGAGTGGCGACCTGTCCTGCTGCCCTTCCTTCGCCCCATTGGACCCATCCCCGCTGGAGAGTCAGACGTGCTCATGGCTTTTGTGGTAGCGATCCTGGCGGCAACGCATGGTGTAACGCCGGGTGTCTCGCGGCCGACGCTTTTCAATCCCATCGACTTTGTCGAATACTGGTCCGCGGCGCGGGTGCATCTACGGGGTGGGGATCCATATGATGGTCATCAGATTCTTCCTTGGCAGCGTGAGGCCAATGGGAACCCGGATCAGGTCCAGGCCACGATGTTGTGGACACCCCCTTGGACGCTCCCGCTGTACTGGCCATTTGGGATGCTCCCGATCTTGTGGGGGCATCTGGCCTGGGTGTGGACGCAGGCGGCATGTGTGGGAGTCTCCACTTTTTGGGTCTGGCGAGTCTACGGCGGTTCGGGTTGGATGGTCCCACTGGGTGCCGCAATATTCTTTGCACCCTGTTGGTGGATGATTGGGTTCGGCCAGAATACGGGACTCCCATTGATCGGGGTGGCCGGGTTCCTGTATTTTCGGGTCCGAGGACAACCAAGATGGGCCGGGGTCTGCGCGGCCCTGACCGCCGTGAAGCCACATTTGTTATTGGTATTTGGGCTCGCGCTGGTCCTTGATGGGACCACGCGTGCCGGTCGCCAATCGTTGCTCGCGAGTTTGGGGGTTGTCCTATTTCTGGCGATTCTCAGTCTTGTTCCTGACCCGGATGTCTACTCCGATTACCGAGCCAGTATGACGCGACCACAGTCAGACGTGTCCGTTCCGCTGTCTCAGTGGCAGGTGCCAACGATCAGTTATCGTCTCCGCGTGCAAGTCGAACACGCCATCGGTACGCAGCCCGGAACGTCGTACTTTTGGGTCCAGTTCATTCCCGCGGCGCTGGGTGGGGTGGCTCTCTTGCCCTACTGGTGGTTGCGCCGTTCGGTTTGGGATTGGCGGGTCGAGACACCCCGGTTGGTCCTGATTTCCGTGATACTCGCGCCGTATGGTGCGTGGATCTTCGATTTGACAGTCCTGTTGGTCCCGGTCCTCGCCGCGGCGGCTGCGCTATTTCATGCTGGGCGGTTCTTGCCTACCGTGTCCCTCGCCGCCGGATTCGGATGTGCTTCTGTTCTCACGATGAACAGTCATTTCGTGCAAGCATTGCATGAAATGATCTGGTTCGCCCCCGCCATGCTGATTTTGATCGTCCTGAGCGGTTGGGTGTCCCCACGCTCTCCCACTTGAACAATGCCGTGCGGGGGAAGGTGAGATGGGGCTTGCTCGATTGGGGACGCTGATGTTCTCGCGGTTCTCGGTTGCCGATTGGGGACGGTCCCCAATCGGTCATATTTTTCTCCGCCTGGGCGCGCGGGCGGCGGTTCCCTGGTTCAGGCAAAAATCTCCGTCGCTACCCGACCGAAGACATCCGTGAGTCGGAAATCCCGGCCCGCGTAGCGGTAGGTGAGTCGCTCATGGTCGATCCCCATGAGCCACAGAATCGTGGCGTGCAGATCATGCATGTGCATTTTCTCCTTGACGGCGAAGTAACCGAATTCATCGGTTTCCCCGTAAGTCAGACCGGATTTCACACCGCCACCGGCCATCCACATCGTGAAGCCGACCGGGTTGTGATCGCGGCCATCTTTCCCTTGGGCCACCGGAGTACGGCCAAACTCGCCGCCCCATAGCACGAGCGTATCTTCCAGTAACCCGCGTGCTTTCAAATCTTCCAAAAGTGCCGCGATGGGTTGGTCCACTTCTAATGCGTTCTTTTCGTGCTGCTTCAAGTTTCCGTGCTGGTCCCACTTGAAGCTGTGCGAAACCTGAATGTACCGCACCCCGGCTTCCGCGAACCGGCGAGCCATCAGGCACTGACGGCCAAAATCGTCGGTCGGCTTCTCTCCGATCCCGTACATTTTCAACGTCTCGGTGGATTCCCCCGCCAGATCGCAGACATCCGGCACGGCGGATTGCATCCGAAAAGCCAGTTCAAACGATTCCATCACGCCGTCGATTCGGTGATCGTCGCCGATGTGCTTTCGGTGCGTGGCGTTGAGCGATTGCAGGAAATCGAGTTGCTTCCGCTGCACATCGGGCGGAACATCGGTGTTGACGATGTTCTTGATGGTCGCGGAGGATGCCGGAGTGCCTGCCGAACCGACGGAGGTTCCCTGGTAGACGGCGGGCAAAAAGGCATTGCCGTAATTCAGCACGCCACCATGTCCGCGTGTCGGGCAGATCGTGACGAATCCGGGCAGGTTCTTGTTCTCGGAACCGAGTCCGTAGACCAGCCAGGAACCGACACTGGGCCGGGTGAGTAACTGGGCTCCGGTGTGCAGTTGTAGCACGGCTTGCCCGTGGCTTTGACCATCCGTGTGCAAGCCGCTGAGGAAGCATAAATCATCGACATGCTTGGCGACGTGGGGGAATAGGCTGCTCATCCAGTGGCCACACTCTCCGTGTTGTTGGAACTTCCACGGTGATTTCATCAGTTTGCGGCCCGTGCCGCCGCTGGTTCCTTTGGCCAGTTCTCCCGGCAAATCGCCACCGTCATATTTGGCGAGCGCGGGTTTGTAGTCAAAAGTATCAACCTGAGACGGGCCGCCGTGCATGAACAGGAAGATCACTCGTTTTGCGCGGGCGGGGTGATGCCCGGTCTTCGGAGCTAACGGATGATTCGTGGCGGCGTGGGCCTGTTCCGCAGCCAACCCGGCGAACGCCATGTATCCGAAGCCGGTGGAAGCGGACTGCAACAGTTGCCGACGCGAGAACTGAGGGAACATGAAACACACTCCGAGATTTTGTAGGAATGATTATTCGATGAATCGGAATTCCGTCGAACCGAAGACGGCCTGACACAATGCGGCCCAGGCGGCGGCAACGCGGTTTTTCGGAGCCTTGTCGCTACCCACCGAGGCAAGCCGTTCCTGATACTCCGCGAGAAACCCACGCGCTGTGGTCAATTCGTCTGATGTTGGCTGGCGAGAATAGGCGAGTTGGTACAATAATGTAATTCTCTCTGCATCCTGAGACGAGGCCGCCAGGAGCCGATGCGCGGCAACCTGGGCTTGTTGGATGATGAAGGGATTGTTCATCAGGAACAGTGCCTGTGTGGGTACGGTGGTTTCGTCCCGCTGTCCCGTGGAAGTGGTCGGGTCCGCGAAGTCGAACACTTCGAGAATGGGAGCCAATTCATTCCGAATGATGGGCAGGTAAACACTACGGGTCGTGACCTTTTCCGTGCTGACCCCGCCATCAGAATTGTTGGTGATGGCACGTTCGGGCATGTGTGCGACTACGGGGCCGCCACCCTGAAAGTTGATGTTCCCCGCGATTTGCAGAATCCCATCCCGGATGACCTCGGCTTCCATCCGCCGCCGATGGGCATGACTGAGCAGGCGGTTTTCCGGGTCGGCCGACCGCTGCGTCGCATCGGATCGCGTCGCCAACCGATACACGCGACTCAGGACGAGTTTCCGAATCAGCTGCTTCGTAGACCACTGATGATTCATGAACTCTACGGCCAGCGTATCCAGCAAGGCCGGGTGGGTCGGGCGTTCTCCTTGCCGCGTGAACTCATCGACCGTCCGCACAAGTCCTTCGCCGAACAGGTGATACCAGACTCGGTTGACGTACACCTTGGCGGTCAGCGGATTGGACCGAGAGCCGAGCCACTCCGCGAGTTGCACCCGACCGCTTTGCCCCGCGGGGATTGTGGGCATCGGGTCAGCCGTCGCCACCTGAAGGAACCCACGGGGAACCGTGTTGCCCAGTTGGTGCGGGTTACCACGCACATGAATCTTGGCATCCGCGATCACGTCCTCATCGCGGGAAGCCATGACCATTTGCGGCGGTTTCGGCGCGGATTTCTTGAGTTGGGTCTGTTTGGCTTCTAACGCTTTCACCCGTTTGGCAGCCTGAGCCAGTTTCTTCTGGAGTTCTTCCGACACGCCCATGGCCGCCTCGGGTACGTTCGCCAGTTCCCCCTTTGGCACGAAACGCACGGCATCGACGATCACATATCCGGTTGTACCTTGAGTCGTAATTGTGGCGGATCCGCTTGTACCGGCGGCGAACGAGAACGTACCGATCGGCGCGAATAGACCATCAATCTTCGGTTTCCGCGTCTGATCGAGGATCAGTTGTTTTTCGCCGTTCACATGTTGGATCGTGACGGGTACGTTGTGGGCACGTCCAGACCCCGCAGTGAAAGAAATCAGGACTTCATACTCACCGTCTCGCGGCAATTTCGGGGTGAACGTGGCCGATTTCTTGCCTTTGTCTGTCTTGTCATCGTGAACGTAACCCTCACCGACGAACGGACTGGAGTAGGTAGACGGTTTCCAGTTGCCGATGAGTTTGGCTTGTGTGTTATCCACGGTGAAGCCGACCAATGCCCCCGGTTGCCGCATCGTGGTGGCGGTTTCCACGCGGGTCAATTCGGCCTTCGCACTTTTGATCTGGCTGGTGAGTTCTTTCAACTGCTGTTCATATTCTCGGAAAACGGCCAGTTGTTTCTCCCCCGCTTCTCCACCGAGCGGGCGTAGCATCCACCCGGCGACAATGGGGTTGCCGAGCTTGTAGCGATCGAGTGTCCGGGTGCTGCCCAAAATCCCGGCGAGTGCGTAATAATCAGATTGTGGGATCGGATCGAATTTATGATCGTGGCACCGCACGCATCCGAGCGTCTGACCCAGAAACGCCCGTCCAATCGTGTCGATCTGTTCATCAATCACGTCGGCTCGCCGTTTCTCCAAGTCACGATCGGCGAGAACTTTCGGGCCGATGACCAGGAACCCCGTCGCGGTGAGTTGGGCATCCCGCTGCTTGTCATCACGGGCTGGGAGCAAATCCCCGGCAATCTGTTCTCGGACGAACCGATCATAAGGCGTATCCACATTGAATTGCTGGATGACCCAATCGCGGTAGAGGTAGGCTTCGTGGAACGTGAGGTTTTCATCCTTCCCGTTACTATCGGCATACCGGGCCACATCGAGCCAATGCCGCCCCCAGCGTTCGCCGAACCGGGGTGATGCCAGCAGGCGATCGACCACCTTGGCCAAAGCGACATCATCTGTGGCCGAGTCCGCGACAAACGCCGCCACTTCCGCGGGTGTGGGTAGCAACCCGTGGAGATCGAAGGTCAGACGGCGAATCAGCGTGGAGCGGTCGGCATCCGGGGACGGTTGGAGTTGCTTTGCTTCCAGAGCGTGCAGAATGAAGCGGTCCACGTCGGAACGGGGCCAGTCGGCTTGGGTTACGACGGGGGCGGGATGCGCACGCGGTGGCTGATAGGCCCAGAATGTCTGCCCAGCGGCGATGTCGATACCGGAAGCGCGTGCCACGGGTTTGTCGGCAATGCGGGGATCCGGGGCACCCATCGCCACCCATTTTTCAAAGTCCGCAATCACCGCACTGGGCAACTTCCCGTTTGGCGGCATTTCGGAAACTTCATCACCATGCAGCGCTTTGATGAGCCAACTGGCTGTCACTTTTTTCGGCACGACGGCTGGGCCAGAATCACCGCCAAGGAGCAGGGCTTCACGGGTATCAACTCGCAAGCCGCCTTTCGGCCCACGCTTGGATTGTTCGGAATGGCACGAGTAACACTGTTCTACAAGGACAGGGCGAATCTTCGCTTCAAAGAACGCGATACCCGGCTCCACCGCTTGGGAGGGTTTCGGTGGGGCGGCTACCAGTTCGGGAATGGAAGAGAATGCCAATGTTAGAGTGAACACGCCAGCGGTCGTCATCCGCATGGGCTAGTCCTCCGCCAGATTCAGGAGGGGGTGGGAATACACTATGAGAGCAGAGATTTCGGAATTTGGACAGAAAATCGGGAATACCTTGTCAGTATCCGGTGAGAGACTTCGCAATGGGATGTACAGCCGACAAACGATTTCGCCCTGTTCCGGGTTGCGGGTACGAATGCAAAGGAATAACACGGACTGCACGGCTCGCGTGTCCGGTCTTTGGTTCCGAGCCACAAGGGAGAACCTGCCTTGCTGAGCGTGCATTCCGTCCCGATCGCGGATACCTTCGCGGAAGCGTTCCCAATGTCCGTGGCGCGAGCCGTGGTCACCGCGGAGACAATCGGTTGGGCCACAATTGCTGGCCAGATCGCCACTGGCTACGCGGCATCCGTCATTGGTTGCGATGCCGAGGCGGGGATCGAACGGGAACTTGCACCCGAGGAGACACCCGATGGCCGACCCGGTGTGGCGTTGCTATTCTTCGCGTTCAGCCGGGATGGTTTGCAAAAAGCCGTGTTCAACCGCATCTCGCAATGTGTGCTGACCTGCCCAACGACTGCTTGCTTCAACGGTTTGACGGGTGACCCTGGTCGAGAGCTGAAAATCGGCGGCAGCCTGCGTTACTTCGGAGATGGCTGGCAGATCAGCAAGTTCTTGGATGGCCGCCGTTACTGGCGTGTGCCGACGATGGATGGCGAATTCCTGTGTGAAGAGACTTTTGGTTCCACAAAAGGGGTCGCGGGGGGCAACTTCCTCATTCTAGGCGAATCACAGCGTGCCGCGTTGACGGCCGCGGAAGCCGCCGTGGCCGCGATCCGAGGAATGGACGGTGTCATCACCCCGTTCCCAGGCGGAGTCGTGCGTTCGGGGAGTAAAGTCGGCAGCAAGTATCAGGCACTCCGTGCGAGTACGAACGATGCCTGGTGTCCGATCCTGCGTGGTTCGGTCGCATCACAGGTGCCCGAAGGCGTGAACGCGGTGTACGAAATCGTGATCGACGGCATCACGCTCCGTGGAGTGGAACAGGCGACCATCGCGGGAATCCAGGCCGCCACGCGGGTTCCTGGCATTCGCGGCATCTCAGCCGGGAACTATGGCGGGAAACTCGGCCCGTTTCACATTCACCTACGAAAATTACTAGGATTGGACGGACAAACTGTGTGACGAATTCTGTTTTCTACTGTATGATGCTCTCCACGTTCCCTTGTCCGAGATGGGCTCGCCGCAATGACCTCTGCCTATCCAGATGATGACGATAGCGCCCGCCGTCGTCCGACAAGCCCTTCCGGTTCGTCGGGTTCCGCCGGTTCATCGGACCCCAAACCCACAGCGACTCCCACGAATGTGGCATTGACCTGGGGGATTCTTGGCACTTCCAACCGCGTCGAACCGTTGACGATCGTACCCGGTGCCACGGGAATCGTTCGACTCCTTCCCAATGATATTCGCTACCACCGTCCGCCGAGCGGAATGGCTTGGTCCGAAATCACCGCGGAACCCGGACGGTTCGAGATGGTCTGGCCAGGGGATCCGACCACGGCTCGTTCACTGGCCGACCTCGCCGCTGCCGCCCGACAGGCCAGGCAGCAGCAAGGGCCGCTCCCGCTCGGCCACCCCACGCTCACCGCGCTCGATGAGGCCGTATTTGCCCTCGCCGTCACCGTGCATGACCTGCAATCTCAGGATTGGGGAGTCGGCCTGCTCACGCCTGCCAATGTCATCCTCAGCACGGAGGCGAACAAAACCACGGCCACACTGGTGGATCTCGGGTTCACCTGGATCGGCGATTTTGGCGATCCACCCTGGGATGCCAGCCCTGGTCGCCCCGATTGGCTCGAACCGTCCGAAGTCAGGAACCCGAGCCGAGTCGCTTGGGTCCGCCCGCCAGCGGAACAACAGTTCGCTCAGGCGACCGGCGGATTGTTCCAACCATCTTTGGAAAGCGATCTCGGCACACTGAGCCGTGTCATCGCTTGGGCGCTCACCGGCACGCCCAGTCCCACGCTTCCATCGCGTGATTCCTCTGCGGAATTCTGGTCTGTGTTGCAAGAGATGCTCGATGGCCGTGTTACCACTGCCAGCGCAGCACTCCGGCAACTGCGTGCGCATCCGCCGAGCGGCCTGTTTCTCGCGGCACCGGCACCGATTGAACTCATCCGTGATGAATCCTCCCCGAAACCGAAAAGCTCTCGGGCGGCCACCATTGGCGGAATCGTGGCGGTATTGGGGGTGCTTGCCGCGGCTGCCGGGTATGGGCTGTTCGGAACCGCGCCGACTCCTGCACCCGCGACACCCGGTACGGAACAGGCTTCCACCTCGACTCCACCTGCGACCACCACCACCGACCCGGCACCCACACCCGCTTCACCAAAAGTAACGGATTACGCCAGCATTCCATCCGAGAATGTGGCCGAGCGGATTGCGAAATTCCGTGACCTCGCCGCGTCCGCGCGTGATCCTGAGTCTATCGCCCGAGCCGGGGAAATGCGGGTCAAACTGTTTTCGGACTGGATCGACAAATGCGAGGTCCACGCCACCGATACCGACCCTGCCCGCCGTGCCGAAGCCGGAGCCAAACTCCGCGAACTGATCGATGCGTATTTTCAACTGAATCGGGATCATCCTCCCACAGACCCTAAACTGCGTGACCAGGAGCAACAATGGTTGGAGCAATACGATCGGCAAGCCGAGTTGCTGGGTTGGCCGCGTTATCCATCCTGACGCTCACCGCCGGTGCCCAGGAACCCAAACTGCCAACGAGCTCCGGTACCACGGTGTACATGGTTGTGCGTACCAAGTCCTCCGTGCCGGAAAAGCGTGTCACGGATACGGTTTCCGCCGGGTTGACCGCGTCGGGCACCCAGATCGACGGTGCCCCGCAAGTCAAACCCGTGTCGCCGTTGTTCTTCGAGCAGTTCGCGGAACTGATCGGGAACCCCCGCAAGGTGGAAGTGGTCAACAGCACGGAGGATCCGACCGTGTCTGTCCGACCGTTGCCATCCCGTGATGTCAACGTCCAGGAAATCCGTTTGCCGAGCCCGAAACAGACACTCACAAAATTGCAAGTCCGCTACGACAAACCGGCGCAATCCGGCGGACAAGCCACCGAAGAATATCTACCCAAGCCACCCGGTGAAGGAGAACTCGCCCTGATCGAACCCGGTCGCTACTCCTTCCGGCCCGATTCCGAGCGTACCCCGCTCGACTTCACCGCCATCGTCGATGAACGAGATGAAAAGACCCGGATGCTGATTCGTGGCAAAGAACTCAAAGGCACCTGGCCCGATGCGGATAAATTCTATGTGGTGACACTCCGCAACTACCGCAACCGCCTCAACGAACGCGCTGACCACGAAGCCCTGATGCAAGCGATCGAGCGTGGTCAGAGTAATGAAGCGAACCCCCTGACGATCACACGGCTCGGCGGCGATCAAGTCTTCCTGTTCGCGGACCTGACCGGCGAAGGGGTCACGCCGGATGAAGATTACATTAAAGGGAATAAACTGACCCTGCGGGCACCGGGGTTGCCGAACCGCAACCCGCGCCGAGTCTGGATGCTGTTCCCGCTCACCGAAAAAGAGCAGGATGCCGCGATCCAGCAACATGCCGGGGCTGCCACCACGAGCTTGCCGCAAGAGATTCGGAAAAGCGCCATCGCGGGAGATGCCCCTTACACGCTCACCCCGGATTCCCCAGCGAAATGGCTCGAACTCACACCCGATCCGGGCCGGCCGGGCCGCTTCTCCCGCGAAATCACGCTCGATAATGTGAAGGGGCTCATCGAGAAGTACCCATCTATCTGGCGTGTGACCGCCTGGGAATTCGAGAAACCCGGCCCCGACGGGCAGCCGATCCGAGAAGTCATTCAAGTCAAGAATTCGGAACGGAAGGACGTGAGCGCGGTCGGCTCCCGTATCCTGGTCTGGTCCGCAGAACCGCCGAAGGGGAACCCGTAAGTGAGTACCACGGCTCAAGCACTGCCCGCGTTCGACGCACTCGACCCCACGCGGGATTGCCCGCTGCTCTCCGAAGGTGCCGCGGAAACCGCACAGGAACTCGTGGGCGCACTCAACGAATGCGCCCGCCAACTCGCCGAACTGGCGCATGGACGGGGTCGTGCCGCCCTGGAACGTGAAGAAGGTAAAAAATTGCTCGCCCGGTATGTCCGGGTGCGTAACCTTCTCCAACGCCCCAGCTACTGTGTGGGTTTCCTCGGCACCTCCCAGGCGGGGAAGTCCACGATCTTCAACCGCGTCCTCCAGGATACGATCGCGGTATCGGGTGGTGGTCGCGCCACAACGGCCCTTCCGAGCCGACTCCGCCGCGGAGCGGATCGCCGCTGCACGCTGGCCTACATGTCCACCCAGCAATACCGCGAACGCCTCCGCCAACTGTGCAATGAAGTCGCCATCAGCGATAGCAATATCCCCACAGAAGAACTCATCCGTATCGTCCACGCCTTGCAACCGACCGTGGCCGGGATCGGCGACGGTCAGCGTGCGGTACGCCCCGAAGACATCGACTATCTCAAAGCCTTCATCGCGGCGTACCAGAACCACCGTGCGCTGGTTCTTGAGGGTAAGCCTCAGACGAAAGAGATTCCGTTTGACCAACGCTCCGAATATATCAATCACAATTATCAAGGCGGCACGGCCCATCTCGCGGGGTTGCTGCTGCAAGAAGTCCAGCTCACGATCCCCAGCGAACATCTGCCTCCGCAATTGGAACTCTGCGATTTGCCGGGTGTCGGCGTGAGTCGTTCCGTTGATACAATCGTCACGCGGGACTTCGTGCGTTCGGAACTCGATGGTGCTCTGATCTTCATCAACGTCGCTACGAGCCTCGATACGGCCGAAGTCAAGGATCTCGTGCGGCTACTCTCCGCGTACTGCGGAAACGATCTTTCGGGTCGGGTCTGGCTGGTGGCCAACCGCTGCGATTCCCTCTCGGAACCCAACTACCGGCCCGCACCGGGGCAATCGTCCATTTTTGAGGCACTGATCGAATTCGTCGGCGATAGCCAGATTGATCCTTCCCATATCTGTTTTACCAGCAACACCCTCTTTGAATACGCTCAACACACCAACGGCGCGCTTTCGGAAGCCGATGCGGCCCGCTACATGCGACTTGGAACGCAACCGTTCCCGGATACACTGCCCGATAGCCTGAAACACGCCTGGGCAGAACTGCTCCATGATGGCGGTGTACGGCATCTTCGGAAGTTGGTCACGCACGAAATCGCGGCCTCCGTGGCGACCCAAATTCGCAACGCGGCCCGGCGAGAACTGGCTTCACTGCGTCAGGATGTTGCCCACCTGGTGAAATCCGTCACGGCAACCGTGGCTCCAACCACCCGGCGAAACGCGGTCTTGTGCCAGAATGCGATTCTCCGCCTGCGTGATGGCCTCATCCGACAACCGGAAGATTTTGCAGCTCTGGTTCAGATTCGCGCGGATTTACGAACCGCACTGGCCGAACAACTCTGCCCGGACGAACGCCACGCCGCGACGATCCGTGGGATGAACGCGGCCACGCTCTCGAAACGATTTGCCGTCGATGCCCTGACGCTCGATGAGATGCTGACGCAATTGCTCTCCACCCGCACGGTCGATTTAGTCTATCAAGAATTAGCGGATCAACTGTCCGGTGTCGATAATGTCCCCATCGGAACGTATGCCAGTGTTCTCGAAGCCTGGGATGATTTCCGCCGCGCCGATCGGGTCGACCCGCAATCCTGGCAAATTCGGGTGCCCACCTTCCGAGACCATAACCCTTTCGCCAACGGGCACTCCTTCACGGGGAATGATTATCTCGAACTGATGACGGAAAAAGTGCGTACCGTCGTCGCTCAGACCATTCATGGCCTGCGGTCCCAACTGCGTCATCGGTTGGGGGAGATCGAAGGCCATCTGGAAACATTGTTGCTGCCCGAAAACATGGCCTGATTCGTGTGAGATATGCCCACTTATTTGACGGTAAAGATCGACGACGTTTTTACGAATATCGGGATGGTCCGTTCCGATTGTTCGGCCGGAACCGCACTGCGGCCGCAACGCCCGTTCGACCGCGTGACGAGTTACGGTGTCCTGCTGTACTGGCCCAAACTGGAAAACTGGTTCCGGTTGGAAGGTGACTTCCCCGGCCCGGTCGGGCAACCCCGCGCTCAGTTTCTATCGACCCGAGAAGGGGTGGAAACCATTTGCCGTGTGCATGGTATGGACACGAACCGGGTCGCCCCCGCGGGTTTGCTCGCCGCGATGGAGTTCCGCGTCGCCAGCCTGACCGCCTCGACTGCCGTGAACTTCAGCGTGTTCGTGGATTCCAACCACGATCGCTTCCGCGCCCTGGCTCGGGAACAGGGACTCGCCAAGGGAATCACCGAAACACACCAACCTCGACAAATCCTTTTCCCGGTCAAAGTGCTGTTGTTCGACACGAAATCCCTGGGGGCCGTATTCACGCAATCCGGCGAGCTGGAAATTCAGTTGGAGCCAGCTTGTCCCGTCCCGGCCTTTTACGGCGTGGCTGCACTCGACCTGGGGAACACCGCCACCGCGATGGTGTGCCTCTCCCGGCGTGATGCCATTTACCGCACCGAGTCGCTCCGCCTGCTCGACGCGGACACCCCCCGACCGACCCTCCGTTCCGATGCCAGCCCGTTGGTGTCGAATGTGCGGATCGACCGCGTGGTCAGTCAACTGCCTTCTCCCAAAGGCATCCGCCGATTTCCGTCACTGGAACTGAACGACGATGATCCGCGTGCCATCGAGTTCTACGCGGGCCGCACGGGGGATGTCCATTCGAGTTTCTCTCCTGGTCTGATCCTCGGGCCGAAACGTCTGGTATCTGGCACCGAATCGGATAATTTCCGAGAGATCACCGCCCGGCTTGTCCGAGGGGACGACTCCCCGGAAAACGACGAACGCATCCTGCTGCAAAACCGCGTGCCCGCGGAACTGCTCGCGTGCCGGATGCTGGAAAAGTTCCGCACCGCTTCACGCTCGTGGCCGGGGGAACTCGTCGTCACCTACCCGACGACTTTCACCCCCCGTGAAATCGACCGGCTGTGCCAAGCCGTCGAACGGGGTTGGCTGCGGATGAACAATCAGCCCCAGCGTAGCGGTATCACCACACCTCCTGATGATATGGCCCTGGCGGAACTGGTCAGCGCCACGCAGGCCCGGTTGCAACTCGGCGGTTCGGACGATGCCGCCCCTGGCGCGATTCGGATGCGGCTCGATGAAGCCACGGCGGCTGCGTTCTTCTTCCTGTTTCGTCGCGTTTTTGAGAGCCCCGGCGGCCTGCAACGGTTCCGCTATCTGCACCCACAAGGGTTGAATCTGCTGCTCTACGATCTCGGCGGCGGCACGACCGACATTGCCCTGGTCCGGGCAACGTCTGACCATAACCGGCACCTTCGCGTGGGTGTTTTGGGTCGAACGGGGATGCGTGGGTTTGGCGGCGATGACATGACCCGCATCGTGGCTCGCCTACTCAAGGGCAAACTCTTGATGGAATTGCTGCGGGCTCGCGGGAAAACGCCGCCCGCGGCTCCCACGCGCAACCCCGATCCCGCGGCCGCCCGTGCCGCAATTGAGCAGTGGCTCCGCAAACTCGCCGACTTGGACCCGAACGATCTGTTCGTCCCCACCCGGTTCACCCCTGGTTCGGTTGATCCCGATTCGCGGATGCGGCAACGCTGTGCCATCGAATTGTTCCGATTCGCGGAAACCCTCAAACGCGAACTCGCACAAGGTGGGGGGAAAGATGGCGGAAGCGCGAAATTCTCGGAAGGAATCGTCAAGAACCGCGATACCCTGTTTGATCCTCTGTTCAAGGGGATTCCTGATGTCCAGGTCGCGGCTCTGCAAGCCCAGCTCCACAATCTGACCCTGCATCGCTGGGAAGTCGATGCCCTCCTGGATGGTCCCAATCCCTCGGCCGGATTCGGCAGCGCGCGGGAGGGACTCATCACCCGTAGCATCCAGAAATGCAACGGCCTCATAGATGAAGTCCTCCGCCGTCGTCCCGCTGAACACGGTCAACCCGAGGAAGAAGTTGATTGGGTTGTGATCTCGGGGAACGCCGCCCGCTATCCACTGGTGCGTGAGCAACTGATCGCCAAGCTGGAAATCGACAACGTCAAGGAACGTCTCACACTCGATGAAGATAATCTCAAATTCGCGGTGGCCAAAGGTGCGGCGATCTTCCTCATGACCACGCGCACGCCTGGGTTGCAGGTGGTCATCGAAACCGCCACGGACCTGAGCGCCTGCTTGCCGTTTGATGTCGGTTTCTACGATCTGAGCCAGGGTCAGCACATCAACCTGTACCGCGAACAGGATCGGTACGTCGATTTGCGGCCTAAGCCGGTGCCGGTTCACGTCATGGGGCACGGAGACGGAAACGAAAAACGCTCGTTCTTCCTCGAACGCCGGTTCCCCGGAGACGAAGCGTACAGTCAGTTCCTGGCGTTTGACTTCGATCAACCGCCGGGGGCTTTGGAAGTTTCCTACGATGTGGGCACCCATGAATTCCGCGTGAGCGACTCGGCCACCGGAATGCCGGGCACTCCCCGTGATCTGACCGAAGGAATGACCTACCTGACACCGCCGGAACGGGGAGATGTTTGATCCGACCCATGAACGATGCACCAGAACACGCCACGAATCGACTCGCCACCCTGATCGAGCATCTGCGCGAATACGGCTCGATTCTGGACGTACTCGGCGATGCCTTGGAAAAAGGGGAAGCCACGCGGTTCCGCCAGGACGTGCTGAACCCCGTTACGGAGGCGGCCACCCAGGGCAACCCCCGGTTGGTGATTCCGGCTCTGGTGGCCGGGTTGAGTTTCACATACAGTCGATTGACGATCCGTCAGCATCCGACAACGGCGGAACGAGAAAAACTCCGCGATCGACTGATTCAGTTTGAACAGGAACTGCAAGACCTCCCCCCGCCGAAGACTCGCTGGCTGAGTGGGAACGTGGACCCGCACCTTGTGGTGACATCGGAAGTGCGGAAACTCATCGCCGATTGCCGGGCCGCATTCACCCGTCTGGCCGTTCCGCTGCCCTCCGGGATGTCGAAGCGACTCGAACGGTTGCAAACTCTGGAAGCGTCCATCCGCTCTGTGTTGGAAACCGCCCCGACCGACTGGCCGCCTGCCGCCCCACTGCGTGTGGAATCGTTGGCGCAATGGGCGAGTGAACCGTTTGCGCAATCGCTCGCTCAGTTGCAGGATGCGTTATTCGAGGCACTGCTCGGACGCGGAGATGTTGCGCAAACGGCCCTCACGGCAGCGGATCGCCTCATCGGCTTGGCGTGCCCGGACCCGGTTCGTCTCGCTTGGTTGGATCGAGCGTTGGTCCTCTTGCGCGGTTGGGGAAGTGGTGTCGGTGTCCGCTTTCTTCCCGAGAATTGGTCCTTCTCCGATCCTCCGGCCGTGGGGACATTGGACCCGGACGAGGTGGAGTCCATTCCGGTGTATCGCCAGGATATTCCCCAAGGGATGCCGGTACGGGTCAAGGTGCTGGGCGTGGTCCACGAAGGGCAGATTCTCCGTCCCGCGGTGGTCCCCGTTTCTGCTGGCCCGGTCCCCGCG
>JAIXLE010000173.1:2903-14152 GCA_026931725.1 Bacteroidales bacterium | reverse complement strand
CCGATGCCTTGGCTGCGGACCGTTACGAGTACCCGTTTCCCTTGCAGTATTGTTCACCCTCATTGTGGTCGGTTCAACCTGTTCGGGAATAGGATACAGTCCCTGTCGGCGTTGGACGCATTCATTCGCCGTTGGACACCTACCTCATGAGGAAACGCTCATGGCTACTGCTGTTCCCGCCACCACGGCTGCGGTCTGGTGGACACCACCATCAGAAACGGATCGGTTTCTTCCAGAAGGTCCGCGTGTGATCCTGGTGTCTGGCCGATTAGCGATCGCTTGGGTGAACATCCAGACTGGTATGGATGCAACGGCTGGCGCGGTTCACCTGCGATTCCTCGACACCGGCGAACACCGGGTGATCCCGCTCCCCGGTCGGCCAGGGATGCTGTTGCCAACGGATCATCCCGACGTGCTGCTCATCGGCATGGGAAAAGAGATCGGCCAATTGCACCTGCTGACGGGGCAGTGGGAACCGCTCGCTCGGATTCCCGACGACAACCCCCGCACGATCATCAACGATGGGGAAATCGTACCCGGCGGCGATGCGGTCCTCTTTGGCACCAAGGATGTGCAGTTCGCCGATCCGCTGGCGGAGTTGTACCTGTTCACCCTGGCGGATGGCACCCTGACCCGACTGGCAGGCGGGCAAGTGTGTTCCAATGGCAAGGTGTTTGGGCCGGAATGCGGAATCACGCTGTACGACATCGACACGCCCAAACGGATCGTGGCACGGTATCGTCTTGATCGAGAGAATCGGCAACTGATCTCGGCGGGCACCGCGATTGAGCTCCGGCAAACGGCGGGGTTCCCAGATGGCATGTGCGATGTCGGCGATGGCACCGTGATCGTGGCGTTCTACAACCCGGACCCGGTTCCCGCCGGACGAGCCGGACGCTATCGGTTGGACACCGGGGAACTCGTGGAAGAATGGCTCACCCCCGGCTCACCGCGTGTGACCTGCCCGCTGTTGATGCAAGTCGATGGGGCCGTGAAACTTCTGCTGACCACGGCCACCGAGGGAATGCCCGCGGCCCAACGGGAACTTTGCCCGAACGCCGGTTGCTTATTCCTGGCGGAAACGACTCTGACCGCGATCCCAGAAACGGCACGCGTGCGGATGCCAACGCGGGTGGGCGGCCCCTAAGTGATCGCATCATGCCGATTGTGCGGATGCGGGAACCTCAGACGGAACAGGGAGTTCCGGGGGGAGTCTCAATTTTGAGACTCCTGAGGGGGTGACTTCTTACCTGTAAGAATCTGCTGGCGGAACGCTCGGCTGGGTTGCCGCCGGGAAGGGGGGCACATAACGAGAAGTTGTCAGGTCGATGACTTTTGCGGTTCGAGACGCTGACACGCTCTGCCGACCGGATCGAGCCCGAGGTTTGAAGCATGGAAACACCTGCCGCTCCGTTGACTCCCCAAACGAGTCTCAAACGCACGACGAGCCGTGGTCTGGCGACCGCCTCGTTCAGTTTGGGCTTTTGGGGCTCCTGTATTTTCTGGTGGTACCCAATTGGGATGACCTTCGCCACCGTGGGCCTGATCCTCGGGTTGATCTCGCTGGCCCGTGGGATTCGTGTGGAAGGGCGACCCGGCGACCATCTGGCATTTGCCGGCGTGGTGATGTCGTCGTTCGCCATTGGTGCCTGTCTGACGCTGTATCGTGGGGTGCAGTTCTTCTACGAAAACCCCTATTGGTTCAACATGCCGTAAGCCGTCTCCGGCACGGTGACCTGTCATACGAAGCAGAACACGCGAGGAGGCGGCAGATATGCCCCAAATCTTTCCGAAGTACATGAATGTGGTGGCTCGACTCTCGATTTTGAGCGGGCCGTTCTTATTCGCGGGGGCCGGGGTCAGCCTGGCCGCCTTCTTCCGGGCGGACTACACGACCGGAGCCCGCACCGTCGTCGAGCAGCCGGTGCCGTTCAGTCACAAACACCATGTGGCCGAACTCGGTATCGGCTGCCAGTATTGTCACACCTCGGTCGATAAATCCGCGACCGCGGGCCTCCCGCCGACCCGGACCTGTATCAACTGCCACCAACAGATGTGGACCTCCGCCGAACTGCTCAAGCCTGTCCGCGACAGCTTCGAGAAGAACGAGCCGATTGTCTGGAACAAGGTGCATAACACGCCGAACTACGTCTACTTCAACCATTCGATCCATGTGAAGAAGGGCGTCGGCTGTTACTCCTGCCACGGGCGGATCGACGAGATGAACCTCGTGTACCAGTCGAAAACGCTCCTCATGGAGTGGTGCCTCGACTGCCACCGGACACCGGAGAACCACCTCCGGCCGCTGGATGAAGTCTTCAACATCGCCTGGTCCGCGAAGGACGAAATCAACGAAGACACCGGCAAGCCCTACGACCAAAAGACACTCGGTCGGAAGTTGAAAGAAATCCACATGGTTCGTGAATCCAGCGTGACCACGAACTGCTCGTTCTGCCACCGTTAAGGGCAGCGGACCCACGCTCACTGCCGGGAACGGAGTGGGCGACGCTGAACCCAGGACACCTACACGCTCACTCAACAGGATCCGAACTGATGCCCCCCGAACTGAAAGCCGACGAAGGCCAGCCGGAACAGTGGCAGACGCTCGACCAGTGGCTCGATACGCCGCAGTTCCGCGAGATGATGCGGGATGAATTTCCCGAAGATGCTCCGGAATGGCTCGACCCCGTCTCCCGTCGCAAATTTCTGACTCTGATGGGAGCCTCCATGGCTCTCGCTGGGGCCGTCGGTTGCAACCCCTCGCTCAAGCCCGCCGCGGCTCGGAAGGCGATTCCTTACGTCGAACAACCCGCCGCCATCGTCCCCGGCGTGCCGCTGTTCTTCGCCACCGCCATGCCGCTCGCGGGTGGGGTCGCCACGGGCTTACTCGTCAAACAGACGATGGGCCGACCGATCAAGGTCGAAGGGAACCCCAACCACCCCGGTAGCCTCGGCGGAACGGACCTGTTCTCGCAGGCTTCCGTCCTGACGATGTACGACCCCGATCGGTCGAAACTCGTCACGCAGACGGGCGTTTCCACGAGCTATGAAAAATTCCTGGGCGCGCTCAAGCACCAGATCGAAAAGCAACTGCCGAAGAAGGGAGCCGGTCTGCGGATCGTCTCCGAACCGACCACCTCACCGAGCCTCATCGCCCAGATGGGCGCGCTGCTGGCCAAGTTGCCCGAAGCAAAATGGATTCAGTGGGATGCCGTCGGTCGGGATCACCTCCGCACCGCGACCACAGCCGCGTTCGGCAAGCCGGTGCAGCCGGTCTACCACCTGAAGGATGTCGATGTCGCCCTGTCGCTTGACGGTGACTTTTTGGCGGACACCTTCCCCGGTGGCGTGCGCTATGCCCACGACTTCATGGCCCGCCGCCGCGTGCGTCTGGGGGAAGAAGCTCAGGAACACGGTGACGGTGTCGCCCCGGAACAGATGAACCGGCTGTACGCCGTTGAGTCGTACCTGTCGAACACCGGGGCCGTCGCCGATCACCGCTTGCCGCTGAAACCGAGCGAAATCGAAGCCTTCGCTCGGGCGCTGGCCGTGGAATTGGGAATCGCGGGGGTCGCCGCCGGTGCGCCGGTGTCCGATCTGGCGAAGAAGTGGCTGGCCCCGCTGGCGAAGGATCTCAAAAAAGCACCCGGCAAAGCCGTGGTCATCGCCGGCGAGCAGCAATCCCCAGCCGTTCAGCAGATTGCCTGCGCCATCAACCAAGCCATCGGTGCGGTCGGCAAAGCGGTCACTTATACCGACACGCTGAACGGGCCGACGACGCATTCCGTCGAGGCGCTGAAGCATCTCACGGCGGACATGAACGCCAAGACGGTTGACACGATCATTCTGCTGAATGTCAACCCGGTCTTTGATGCTCCAGTCGATCTGGGCTTTGAAGAAGCGTTGCAGTCCGTACCGCATCGGTTCCACATGGGGTTGTACGTCGACGAGACGGCCATCCGCTGTAACTGGCACGTCAACGCGGCTCACTACCTGGAATCGTGGGGTGACTGCCGCGCTTACGACGGCACGATTGCGATTCAACAGCCGTTGATTGCTCCGCTCTACAACGGCAAGTCGGCTCTGGAACTGGTCAGTGATCTGGCCGTGGCCGCGTCCGAACTGGCCGGAGCCAGCGCGGAAGGCCCAACCCCGATCACGGGCGACGGAATGGAAGTGGTCCGGGCCACGATGCAGGGGGTCTTCAAGGCCACCGGCGGTTCGGGTGACTTTGACCTGTGGTGGCAGCAAGCCGTTCGCGGGGGCGTGGTCCCCGGAACCGCTCTGAAGCCGCTGACGGGTCTGACCGCCGCGACCACTGGGCTCGACACCGCCCCAGCCGCGACCAAGGCCGCCGATTTCGAGCTGCAATTCAAGGCCGATCCGACCCTCTACGATGGCCGCTTCGCCAACAACGGTTGGTTGCAGGAAGTCCCCAAGCCGGTCACGAAACTGACCTGGGACAACGCCGCCATCGTCAGCCCGGCCACCGCCGAGAAACTGAAGATCACGACTTCGTTCCCGCTCACCGGCGGCGAACATGGTCGGACGCAGACCGAGATGGTCGAACTGAAGATCGGCGATCGGAAGATCACCGCCGCGGTCTTCATCCTACCCGGCCATGTCGATGGCACGATCACCCTGCACGTCGGCCATGGTCGCACTCGCGCGGGGAACACCGGCAACGATACCGGCTTCAACGCCTACAAACTGCGGGGAACGGATAACCTCTGGCACTCCGCCAGCGTCGAAGTCAAGAAGACGCACGAATCGTACCTGCTGGCCTGCACGCAGGGCCAGTACGCGATGGAAAGCCGCCGACCGGCCCGCTACGCCACCGTTGCTCAGTTCGCGGCGGATCGCGAATTCGCCCAGATTCCTCCGGCCTCGGCTGGGGAATACCGGGAGATTCGGGCGCTGACACCGGGCACCGTCGAAGACTTCGACCGTCTCGGGATCGAGCATCCCTACGCTCACGATCATGGCCTGTTCCCACACGGGGCCGCGGGTCACGATCATGGCCATGACCACGGTGAGAAAGCGGAAAAGAAAGAGGGCGAATCGGCCGAACACGCGCACCACGGCCCGCACGATACCCGCCTGATTCCCTTGAACCTGTACCCGGACAATCCCCAGATTGTGAACGGCAAACAGGCTTCCATCAGCTATCGCCGTTGGGGGTTGGCGGTCGACCTCGGAGCTTGCACGGGCTGTTCCGCCTGCGTGGTGGCCTGCGTCGCCGAGAACAACATCCCCGTCGTCGGTAAGGATCAGGTAACGAAAGGGCGAGCGATGCACTGGATCCGCATCGACCGCTATTTCTCCATCCCCGGTTCGGAGACGATGTCCGACAAGCTGGGGGCGCGGAACATCCTGGGCGACAAACGGCAAGCGGCCGCGAAGTTGTCCGACCGGATCACGACGACCTTCCAGCCGGTGATGTGCCAGCACTGCGAAAAGGCACCGTGTGAAGTCGTTTGCCCGGTAGCCGCGACGGCCCACTCGGCGGACGGCCTGAACGATATGGTCTACAACCGCTGCGTGGGAACGCGGTACTGCTCGAACAACTGCCCGTACAAAGTCCGGCGGTTCAACTTCTTGCAGTACACCGATTACACCACCGAAAGCCTGAAGTTGCTCAACAACCCCGAAGTGACCGTGCGGCAACGCGGGGTGATGGAGAAATGTTCGTACTGCGTGCAACGGATTCGCAACGCCGAAATCGAAGCGGAACGCGAATGGGAAACGCGCCCGAAAGACCCACGCACGGGCCGCCCCGTGATCCGGGATGGGGAAGTGATCACCGCCTGTCAGGCGGCCTGCCCGAGCGGAGCGATCATGTTTGGCGACATCAACGATGACAGCAGTGCCGTGCTGCGATGGAAAGCCGAACGGCACAACTATGGTCTGATTGCCGAGCAAAACACGATGCCGCGTACCAGCTATCTGGCGGCGATCCGCAATCCGAACCCAGAACTGGTAGCGGTGCTTGCTGGCACCGAGGGGGCATAATTCATGGCGACCGCAACGGAAACAACTGCCGAAAAGCGGCCCCAGGGTCCGTTTACCCCGCACCCGGATGGGTTGATCGGCGGGAACCACACCCTGGATTCGATCGGCCACAAGATCGGCGGCGTGGTGCTGTCCGAACAGCCGACCCCGAATGCGTGGTGGGCCTTCTTCCTCTTGGGTCTGACCCTCCTGGGCGGACTCGGCGTGGCGTTGGCGTACCTGTTCTACGCCGGTGTCGGCATCTGGGGGATCAACGTCCCGGTGGCCTGGGGCTTTGCCATCGTGAACTTCGTGTGGTGGATCGGTATCGGTCACGCCGGTACGCTGATCTCCGCGATTTTGTTGCTGCTGCACCAGAAGTGGCGTACCTCGATCAACCGCTTCGCCGAAGCCATGACGATCTTCGCCGTGGCCTGTGCCGGGCTGTTCCCGCTGATCCACATGGGTCGGCCGTGGCTCTTTTACTGGCTCTACCCAGTGCCGGTGAACTTCGCCATGTGGCCCCAGTTCCGCTCGCCGCTCACCTGGGACGTGTTCGCGGTGACGACCTACTTCAGCGTCTCGCTGATGTTCTGGTTCGTCGGTCTGGTGCCGGACTTCGCGGTATTGCGGGATGCGTCCAAAACCCGCTTGCAGCGGTTCGTCTACGGCAACCTGGCCCTGGGCTGGCGGGGTTCCGCGATCCACTGGCGGCGGTACGAAAAGCTGTACCTGCTGCTCGCCGGGTTGAGTACACCGCTAGTGTTCTCCGTGCATACAGTCGTGTCGTTCGACTTCGCCGTGGCGATTGTGCCGCTGTGGCACGCGACGATCTTCCCGCCGTTCTTCGTGTCCGGGGCGATCTTCAGCGGCTTTGCGATGGTCGTCTGGCTGGCCGTGCCGCTGCGGCGAGTCTACGGCATGGGCGACCTGATTACCGATCGTCACATGGAACTGTGCGGCCGGGTCATGCTCGGAACCGGGCTGATGGTGAGCTACGGCTACTTCTGCGAAGTCTGGATGTCGTTCTACAGCCATTCGATCTACGAATGGGACACGACCATGCAGCGGATGTGGCTGGGGCCATATTGGTGGTCGTACTGGGCACTCATCACCACGAACACGATCATTCCGCAGTTGCTCTGGTTCCGTAAGTTGCGGAACAACGAATGGGCACTGTTTGCCATCGCGGGTTCGGCCCACATCGGGATGTGGTTTGAACGCTACGTCATCGTCATCACGCTGAGCCGGGATCAACTCCCGAGCAGCTGGGGCCAGTATGCCCCGACCGAATGGGACTGGCTGACTCTGCTGGGCTCCGTCGGGTTGTTCATCACCCTGTTCTGCTTGTTCATCCGGTTCCTGCCGATGATCTCGATTACCGAAATGCGTGAGTTCCTCCCGCAACTTCAAGGTGGTCGAGACGGCCACTCCGTCATGGAGAACGCCAAGTGACCACACACGCTGCACCGACTACCCCCGCGATTTACGGGGTCATGGCGGAATACGAAACGGCCGATGCCCTGGTCGCGGCCACCAAAGCCGCCCGTGAAGCGGGCTACTCCCACATGGATGGCTACTCACCGTACGCCATCGGGGAAGTGGCCGATGAGCTGGGTTTCCCACGCTCGGAAATCGGGGCGATCATGTTCGTCGGTGGGCTCTGCGGAGCCGTCACCGGGTTCCTGATCCAGTATTACCTCAACGGGATCGACTACCCGCTGAACATCGGGGGACGACCGTACTTTTCCTGGCCCATGTTCATCGTCATCACCTGGGAACTCCTCGTGTTGACAGCGGCGGCCAGCGGCGTGATCGGCTTGTTCGCCCTGTGCGGACTCCCACAGCCGTACCATCCCGTTTTCAATGTTCCCGCCTTTGAACGGGCCAGCCGCGATCGTTTCTTCCTCGTGATCGAAGCGACCGACCCGCAATACGATGCCGCCACGACCCGCACGTTCCTGACCGGGACCAACCCGCTGAGCATCGAGGAGGTGCCGGAATGAGCCATCCTACCGCAACCCGACTGGAAAAACGCCGCCGTCTGTTCGACCGATTGGTCGGCCATCCGTATGCGTTCTTCCTCCTGACGTTTACATTGCTCACCGGCTGTCAACAGCGGATGGCCGAGCAACCGGCACCCCGGCCGTATCAGCCGAACTCGATGTTCCAACACAACCAGTCGGCCCGGCCTCTGGTTCTCGGTGTGGTCCACAAAAACCAGTTGTTGAGCGATAACCCCCTCGCCAACTGGTTGACCGCCGCCGGGTTAGCGGCCAGCAAGGTTTCTCCGAGCAGCAAAGACTCGTTCGATGCCAAGTCGATCGTGCCGCAAGCCGGGGCTCCGGTCCAAGCCGATCACTTTGTCGCGGAATTGCCGTTCAAACCGACGTTCCAGGATCTGGAACGTGGGCAGTACCTCTACAACACGAACTGTGCCCTCTGCCACGGTGCCGCGGGCTACGGTGACGGCAAGATCCCCGAACGGGGCTACCTCCGCCCACCGTCGTACCACACGGATCCCGCCGGGAAGGCCAAGGATTTCTCGACACTCGGTCAGCCATCCGAAATGAAACCGGGTGACCCGGCTTCGGGCGGCCTACCGATGGGGTATTCCCGTGGTTTCTACCGCTGGGGTGTCAAGATTCCGCTGAAAGAAGTGCCAGTGGGGTACATCTTCCAGGTCATCACGCTGGGCTACGGCGGGATGGGATCGCACGATGTGCAGGTTCCCGATCTGGCGGATCGCTGGCGATTGGTGGCCTACGTTCGCACACTGCAAATGAGTCAGGCGTTTGATACCGCCAAACTGCCAGCGGCTGACCAAGCCAAGCTGACCGCTACCGCCAAGCCGACCGAAGGGGAGGGACACAAGTGACCGAGGCCACCCAACATCCCGAATCCCACGGCGGGCACGATCATCATGATGGTCCCCTGAACGCGGATTCGTTTACTGTCGACTTCTCGCCGGTGCGGGCGATCTCCCTGATCGTCTTGCTGATCGGCGCGATTGCCTTCGGTGTGCTGGGAGTCATCAACCTCGGAATCAGCCATTCCGGGATGCGTGACTTCTTCACCACATACCTCGTGGGCGTGATCTTCTGGGCGAGCTTGCCCTTCGGGGCCATCGGCATGATGTCCCTGGCTTACCTGACGACCGCCAGCTGGGGGGTTGTCTTGCGTCGCCACTTCCAGGCCGCGCAACGCACCATTCCCGTGCTGGCGCTGCTGTGCGTGCCCCTCATCGCCAGCGTGTTCCTGTCTCACAGTGCCACGCAGATGGAAGGGAACATCTCCCCGTTCTGGTGGGCCGATGGCAGTCTGAACGGCCCCGCCGCCGCGATCAACCCCAACGGCGGGATGAAAGATTTTGCCCTGGTCGATGGGAAAGAAGTTTCCGTCGCCGGGACCGCCCGCGAAGGAATGCGACCCGAGGCGATCGAAGAAGCGCATCACAAGATGCACGATTACCTCAATCCGATGTTCTTCACGATCCGCTTCATCGGCTACTTCCTGCTGATGGGCGCGTTCGCCTACTTCTACAATGCCTGGGGGCTGAAGTACGAAGACACCGACGAACCCGCCTACTGGTCGAAACTGCGTGGACTCGCCGGGCCGGGGCTGCTGCTGTGGGCGTTGACGATGACCTTCTTCGCCACCGACTGGGTCATGTCTGTGGAACCGACCTGGGCTTCGAGCATGTTCCCGGTCGTGTTCGGCATGAATCAGTTCACCACCGTCTTCAGCGTGGGGGTGCTGGTCGTGTATGCCCTCACCTCGGGCAACCCGACGATCACCGCTATCGTCAAGGACAAGTTCCGCATTGACATGGGGAGCCTGCTGTTCGGTTTCACGATGGTCTGGGCGTATGCGACCTTCTGCCAGTACATGCTGGTGTGGGCGGGGAACCTGCCGGAAGAAATCGCCTACTACCGCAAACGCGGTGATGCGGGCTGGCAGTACCTCGCCTTCTTCCTGATGGCGTGTCACTTCCTGCTGCCGTTCATCATCTTCCTGTTCCGGGAAGTCAAGACGAACCGCAAAGTGATGCAAGGCTTGGCGTTGTGGATTCTGTTGGTCAACGCCTTGGATGTGCTGTGGTGGATCGTGCCGAGCTACCCGCACCCGGAAGGCGGACTGTATGTGCCCATGTCCCTGGCGGCTGTACTCATGGTCGGCGGGTTGTGGGGACTTGCCTACTCCTGGCAACTGAGACGACGGCCGATCCTGCCCGCGAACTCGGAAACGCAGTTCCTGGCATCCTGGGGCCACCACTAACCGAATTGTCTGCCCCTCTCTCCGCTGGCGAGAGAGGGCGTGTGGGGGATGGAATTCCTGAAATTGAGTCCCCCACATCTCCCGCTTTCCCGGTATCGGGAAAGAACTATTGAGACACCGTGAAGGAGGCCCGGCGATGGCCGACACTCACTCGACGCATACTGCCCACGATGACGATAATCACGGCCACGGACCACCCGGCGCCAAACTCGACGCGGTTCAACAAGGCCACGAATCCGACACCTTCGGGGTGCGGGCGGTACTGTATGTGCCCATGTTCGTGGTGGCGGTTCTGATGTTCACCTATATATTGGTGACGATCGTCGTCGGTTTTGCCTACCGCGCTGATCGGATGACTCCCGCTGGCAACGAACCGCTGGCGGAACGAAACCGCGAAAAGATCAACGCCCGCTTCGAGCGGATTAGCTCCACGGATGAAGCCGCGGCGGTCAAACAACCCCGCCTGGAATTTTTGCGGGTCGATCAGGAAATCAGTCAGAACCGTTTGACTGCACCCGCACACGCCCGCTCCAAAATTCCGACGGCGGATAACAACGCGCCTGTGTACCGGCCGGAGTCGCTGCACCCGGAAAACTACATTGATCCGCAGACGGGCAGCCGCATTCTGATCGAATACCAAGCCCTCCCCGGCAGCAATAAGAACGTCGCCCGTATCCCCATCATGATTGCGATGGTACTGGCTGCGGAACAAAATTTGCTCCCCGTGCGGAAAGATCCTGTGCGAGTCGCACACACTTCAGCCGAAGCCGCCAAACTCTCGAACGGCGGTTTGGGTGTGACGGGCTCCCCAGTCGGCGGACATGCGGTACACGACGATCACGGGCACAAGCACCCCGAGATTAAGCTGGCACCCAAACCGGAGCCGGAAAAGAAGCCGGAACCCAAACCCGCGGTCAAACCGGAACCGGAAAAGAAGCCGGAACCCAAACCCGCGGTCAAACCGGAACCGGAAAAGAAGC
>JAIXLE010000173.1:0-2803 GCA_026931725.1 Bacteroidales bacterium | reverse complement strand
CGGAACCCAAACCCGCGGCCAAACCGGAACCGGAAAAGAAACCGGAATCGAAGTAAGAAGTCACCCGCTGTGGGTGGGTGTGCTGCTCCGGGTGGGTGGCCCATGTTCATGAGGTTGCCAAAGGCGGAATTCCTGTTTCCCATGAGTTTCGCCCATCGGGATCAGTGCTGTTTTGACTGTTGTTTCGAGGTAGGGCTATGGTGAGGTTTTTCACGACCGCTGTGCTGACACTCACGGGGGCTTTGCTCGCCGCGTCGGGGGTGTCGGCTCAAACTTATGGCCGGGCTCCCCGAACCGGAGATCTCGGCCCACCATCCCCCGAGAACGTCGGTATTGTTCAGCAACTCGGCGCGCAGGTGCCGTTAGATCTGAGCTTGACCGATCACGATGGTCAAACCGTCACGCTGCGGGAAGTCGTTGGCGCGAAACCCACGGTGCTGGTGCTGCACTACAACCGCTGCCCCAAACTGTGCAACGAAGTGATCCAGGCTGTCTTAGGGGGTTTGAACGATGCCCGCCGCTCCGATCCGAGTTTCGTGGCTGGTGGGCCGTTCAATGTCGTCTTCGTGAGTATCGACCCACGGGATGCTCCGGCAGCGGCTCGGATGAATCGTCAACAGTTTCACACACAATACGATGGTCGCTCGGATGATCAACCGGGGATCTGGTTCCTGACCACCAACCACGGCCAGGGGACAACGAATCTGGAGGAGGCGGATCGCAAAATCCACCAACTCGCGGAAGCGGTGGGGTTCCGCTACATTCTCCGCGCTCGGGAAACCAACTACCGCTACGACGCGGAGACGGGCCAATGGATGAGCGATGCCGGTGTACCGCTCTCGGATCGCGTGCGAAACTACGATTACCAGCACTCCAGTGGGATCATGTTGCTGACTCCCGAAGGGAGCCTGTCGAAATACCTGCTGGGGTTGACCTATTCGGGCCGGGATCTGCGGCTGGGGTTGGTCGATGCTTCCGGCGGCAAGATCGGCACAGTGACCGACCAGATTGCCCAGTTTTGCTTCGTGTACGACCCGATTAGCGGCCATTATCGGCTCACCATGCGATTGGTTGCCGTGGCCTTCACGCCGTTCATGCTGTTCGTGATGTTCCTGGCGTATCGCACACTCCGCAGCGCGCGGACTGAGCAACCCATCAACCCTCCCGATTACCCGGAGCCTGGCACCGCGCCGCACGCCTGAGTGCCCCCGAACTGACCACACAGCCGCGAAGGATGAGATGATGTTCAACGATCTGAATATCCCGCTGTTACCCCCGCGAGCGTCGACGTTCGCGTCGGAATACGACATGCTGTTCTGGTACATCAACCTCGTGTGCCTCATCGGCGGCGGGTTGACATTGGCCACCTTGTTCTGGTTCTGCTTCCGCTATGCCCGCCAACCGGGTGCGAAAGAAGAAACACCCCGGATTCTCGGTTCCATGAAGATCGAGATTGCGTGGACGCTGACACCGTTCCTGTTCTTCGTGTCCTTCTTCATCTGGGGTGTGCGCATCTACTCCGACAAGATTTCGGCCCCGATCGACGCGCCGGAATACTACGTTGTCGGGAAACAATGGATGTGGAAGATTCAACACCCCACGGGGCAACGGGAAATCAACGAACTCCACCTCGCCGTGGATCGCCCCGTGCGGATCACGGGAACATCCGAAGACGTGATTCACGATTTTGGAATCCCCGCCTTCCGTAGCAAGTTCGACGTGATCCCCGGTCGGTACGTCACGACCTGGTATCACCCCACGAAAACGGGCACCTATCATATCTTCTGCGATCAATATTGTGGCATGGGTCACTCGCAGATGGTGGGGAAGGTGCATGTCATGAACCAGGCCGACTACGATGCCTGGTTGGAAGGAACGTACGTCGACTATGAAGGCAAGAACTCGGCGGACGGTTCCGCAGCGTGGGAAGGGCGTAAGCTGTTCCTGAAACTGCAATGCAATGCCTGCCATAACGCGGATGGGACGGGTCGCGCCCCGCAACTGGCCGCCATCCACGGTCAGCGTCGCCCCCTCCAAGGTGGTCAGGATGTCTTGGCCGATGATGCTTACCTCCGGGATTCGATTCGGAACCCGATGGCCAAGATCGTCGATGGTTGGAAGCCGATCATGCCCGCTTACACTCGGACTCAGGTGAGCGAAGAAGAACTGTTAAACCTTGTGGCCTACATCCGTTCGCTGAAGCAGGCTACCCAATTACCCAAGCGATACGAACAATACCCGGCCCCCGTCGGGGCACCGGGCGCGCCGACGGCGGAAGGAGGGCTGAGCAAGTGAATTCCCCCGACACGACTTTCGTTCCTGATCTCGACTATACCCCCCAGATGGTTCCGTACCCCGAGCCGACCGCGGCCGAGGAACGCACGCGTGTGAACTATCTGAACATCTCAGATACGCTGTGGTCCTGGTTGTTCACGGTGGACCATAAACGGATCGGGATTCTCTATCTGTTCAGCGTCAGCATCTACTTCGTCTTCGGGGCGACCGCCGCGGCCCTGGTGCGATTGAACCTGATTACCCCTGGCGGGGCGATTCTGGAACTCGATCAGTACAACAAGGCGTTCACCGCTCACGGTACGATCATGTTGTTTCTGTTCCTGATTCCCGTGGTGCCGGGGGTGTTGGGGAACTTCTTCATCCCGATGATGATCGGGGCGAAGGACATGGCGTTCCCGAAATTGAACCTGCTCAGCTGGTACGTCTTCATGGCGGGATCGGTCTTCTTCCTGATCCAGCTATTCGTGGGCGGGTTGGATACCGGCTGGACCCTGTATCCACCATACAC
>JAIXLE010000177.1:71702-97262 GCA_026931725.1 Bacteroidales bacterium | reverse complement strand
TTAGCCCCCGGCAAGCTGGTATAGGTAACTCCAGCATTTGTTGTAATCACCTGATTCGGGTTGACGGTGCCATTCAACGTCGCCTGGTAAGTGATGGTCACGGACCCACCGACCGGCACGGAAGGAATGTCCACACGAACCGTGGTATCGCTACCGCCATTCCCCGTGGTGACGGTGCCGGACGAGGTCACCACAGACCCTGAAACCAGTGTGAGATTCCCGGCCGAGAGCAGGTCTGTCAAAGAGACATCGAACGCGGTGGCGTTCCCAGTATTGCTGAAGGTCGCCGTGTAGGTGACGACATCCCCGGCATCGGCGGTGGCGACGTTCGCGCTGAGAGCCAGATTGGTGATGACCGGCTCCACGATCGTCACCGAAACTGGCGCGGACTGAGCCGCTTGGTCTATCGGGGTGCCGGTCGTGGCATCGTTGTCTGGATCATTGGCCTGCGTTGTTGGCTCGCCACTCCCGGTTCCGTCGCCGTTGACATCCCGCACAACATCCACATAACCAGCTGAACCGTTGCCATCCGTATCGAGCAACACCGTGAACGTATTGTCGCGGTTGGCCCCGGATTGGTTGTTCGTTGCGTTCCCCACCAGAGCGTTGAACTCGACGACGACATACTCAAAGTCCGTATCGTTGTCACTGTTTTGCAGATTGCCGAAACGGAAATAGACGGCCTGGCCATTACTGTAGATGATGGCATCACCCGTCCCATGCCCCGTGGAACTGATGGCGATGTTGTTATTATTGAACACCCCCGTCACCAGGCTGGAAGACAACCCGGCAAGAGTGGTTTCATTCCCCGACACTGTCGCGGGGGAAGCCAAACCATTGATGTCCGTAATCGCGGTAGAGGTAATCCCGCCACCATTGCTGACGAATGCATACTTGGCGGAACCATCGTTCAAGAACGCCAGGCCACTTGGAATGAAATCCTGAAGCTGGAAGTTGTTCGCGGTTCCTTCGGGGATCGAGGCCACGAGCCGGTAGCGGACAATCTCACCGACCGCGACATTATTACCCGTCGTGCTGGCTTCCGATGTATCCACGATCGTCTTGCGTACCACGATCGGCGATTCGATGTTCGCATCATCCGAATCCTGATAGTCGTTCAACCCTCCAGGCCCATCAGCCCCGGTGCGTTCCGTACTGGAAGTGTTGTACGAACTGATCGTTCCCGGTTCGCCATTCAAGCTGGTCCAGTCCACCTGTGCAGTATTCGGGATGATGTTCCCAGTTGCGCCCTGGAATGTGCCCGTCACTTCAACCGTCAACGTGGCTCCCGGTTCCATGTCGAGAATTACGGTCGCAGCCAGCGTCAAGGTGTTACCCATGAATACGAAATTACTGGGCACAAACACGTTGCCACCCGTGGCGAGGCTTCCGTTTCTGTATACCGTGCCACCTGTGGAGACGCTCGCCACGCTCAGTCCGGTCAAACTCGCCGGAATGTCATCATTCAAGGTGACATCGTAAGCCGTGGTGCCGCTGGCGGTGAGGACGATCTGATAACGAACCGTGTCCCCGGCATCGGCTCGCACGATTTCGCTGAATGGCCCCGTCGGCGTTTGCGTATCATTGCGGACGGTCTTTGCCGGTGTCACACTCGGTTCGACAATGGTGACACGAGTTTGAGAACCTGTCACGCCACTAGTCGCATTCGTGGATTGCCCCGCTCGGATGCTAGCCAGCGTGTTCGTATTGTCCTGCCACTGGAACTGCGCGGAGTTGCTCCGCTGCACGCCGCTCTGGTTGCCTGAGATATTCAGCACCACGGCCCGGAAGGTGATCGTAATCGTCTCCGTGCCGCCGTTGTTTGCGTTCGTGTTGTTGGTGATCGTGCCGAAGCTGAAGTCGATGTTCCGGCCACTATTGGTGACGGTTGCATTTGCCGGACTCGTTCCGTTCGTGGGTAAACCACCGCCACTGAAAGTCAACCCGGATGTCGCACTGGCACTGATGACATCAACAAACGCCAACCCGGAATCGAGTGTATCCAGGTAATGCGCGTTCGGTGTGACCCCTTCGGGCACTGTGACGGTCACAGTGTAAGTCACCAACTCGCCGATGGTCGCTTGGTTAGCCGGATCGTTACCGGGGGCATTCACACTGGTTCCATCCAGTGTCTTGGAGGTCAGCGGCAACGCGGTGGTCACCGTCGCGGTGTCCGTCGGCTCCGTGGCACCCGGAACTTTGTCTGGGTCGGCGAGATCGTCGCCGCCTTCGGAACTGGCATAATCCGTAACCTTGGCCGTGTTGGTAAGAAGTTGATTCGGCGTGACATCATTCTTGAGTGTCAGATCGTACAACACGACGATGGTATTCGAGCCGTTGGCAATGGGAATCGCATTGCCCGAAGCATCGGCCGCTTCCCCACGGCTCAGGGCTCCGTTGCGATCATCCCGAGACGTGCCCGTGTTATTGACGTTCCCCGCGGTGTAATTGTCGATCAATGTGATGGTGAATGTGTGGAATGTGCTATCCCAAGCCAGCGTGTAATCCGTGCCCAAGGTCAACAGAGTAGTGCCATCGCCCCGGAAGACTTTGAGTCCGGTTGCCGTTATGAAGGCGTTCGCATCCGCCGCGGCGACTTCCTGGTACTGTGTGGGGATCGCATCCGTGATCTTGACATCATAGGCATCGCCCCGGCCGGTATTTTGGGCCACGATGGCAAAACGGACTTTGTCCCCGGCATCGACACCATTTCCCACGGAGACATTGGCCGCCCCAATGGCACTCGCCTCAGCCGCTGTGTCAATCGTCCCCGTGAAACCGGCAGCCAGGGTGGGATTATGGAACGCAATCCCCCCAAGGTTTCTTCCAGTGGTGTTGTACCCGACGACACCTTTGTTGATGGTCACGAATGGCCGCACGAGTTCAAACCGGCGGAGATCCTCGACCGTGACGGTTCCCTGGTTGGTCGTGTCCTCGTTGATTCGCAGTTGATTCGTCAGGAAGAGGTCATCCGCGAACGCGGCATTACTGACCTTAAACGTCACCAACAAGGAAATCGTGGTCGACCGTGCAGCAGAATCGTGGAAATCCCCGAAATCGAGCTTCAGCGAATTCTGCGTTGCGTCCGTGGAAATCGCCAGCGTGACCCCAGAGAACGTACTGAAGAACGTATCATCCGAGGCAACGGTAATTTCGCCTATGGTATAAGTCGGTGCCCCCGTCGCGTGGAAGTTATACCCGCTCGCAGGCCCGACCGGCATCACCGGCAACGGTGGCAGGTCGATCAACTGCAGATCTTCAAATCGGCTAATCGGCAAGGTGTAGGTCAGCTTGTACGTCACCGTGTCACCCGGCTGCACCGAGTAGACGGTATCGCCCGCACCTTGTGTCGGGATCGTCTGTCCATTGATGGCGTAAACGGTCTTAGTTTGTTCGCCGATGGGGATGTCAATTGAAGCGGCGGTATCGTCCGTCCCTTGGCCAATGACTATGGGCAACGTGTTGTTGATCGTCGATGGGTGAATCTGGTCGCCGCGAATCCCGGTAAAACCAACCGCGTTCCCCGCCGCCGCCTGGGCTTCCGGGGAGTTATCCAGCGGGACGCTATTGTTCAGAATATCGCCCTGATCGACAGTCGCTTCATTGGAGTTATCAACAAAAGCATGCTCGTTGCTGAATTCCTGAGATACGAGGACGTAATAGACGATTTTCCCAGTGGTCCCGCTGAGATGCGGCCCGGAAAAGGGGTCATTATCCGGCCCGGAGCCATCGTTGTTAATTTCCCCGCCGACCAGCCGCCCCGCATTTGCCCCCAATTTTCGGATCAGTTCGTTGGAGATGTTGAATTGGAGGAATGTGCTACCAGCGTATGGGTTGGTATTCGGCAAAATGTTCGCGGGTAGATTCGTGAACGCCCCGCTTGTGAGCAGATCGTTCGGGCCGCTGGCTGGGTAGCCGGTCGGATCTCCCCCCGCAGTCGACGTGTAGAGTTGCCGATACAGAATGTTCCCACCACCAAACGCACTCGCCGCCAAGTCCGTTCGGCTTCCCCCACCAATGTTGTAGAGGTAGGCATTCGTCACACTCAAAGTCGGCAAGAACGTGGGATTATTACCATCCGACCCCAGGTACAGCCGTTGGCCATCGCCGATCAGATCTTGCAGGGTGAGATTCTGGAAGGCGTAATAGTCTGAAACCTGGAAGTCGATGGTGTATTTGAGCAGCGTCTGCCCCGGTTGGATCGGTGCCCCATCCGGCAACGGAACCCCCATTAAGTCGGTCGCCACGACGGTCTTTTGCGTGGCCAGGGACTGTTCCTGGAGAGTATGCGGGCCGTTATCGGGTTCCGATTTGGAGACGACGACGTTCGTGCCATCCCGTGTGTCGAGCGGATCCCAGGTTCCCGTTGTGGACCCGGTATTCGTAGCCAGGACACTATCCGTGCCCGTGAGCGGTGTCTGCGGGAGAACCGCGCCAGCCCCGACCGCCCGATCACGGGGGACGTAAAACTGGAACTCGAACGCCGCATCCACGCCATCCACCCCGGTCACGCTGCCAAAGTCGTAGGACACCGTCCCACCCGGAACGCCGGGATTCCCCGTGGCGTTGGACGCATTGAATACATCCGTGGTCAAACCGGATGAGGCCAGGAACGCGGACATTTGGGCCGTGGTCAACCCCGTGATCTGCATGCTATCCGCGAGCAGATCGGTGATCGTCAGATTATCGATCGTCTGCCCAGTGGCGATGTCGACTTCCAGCCGATACCATTGCGGATGGTTCGGCCTGGTCGCCGTTTCATCTTCCGGCCCGAGGTACACTTTGCGGAAGCGGTACAACTCCGGCGTAGCATTGGCCGAGACTTCAGTACCAGGAATTGGAGGTCCGCTCAAACCTGGGTTATCGCTCTTGAAGCCCGGCGTAAAGGCGATCGGCAGCGAGTGGCCGACATCGGCGAGATTGCTGGTCGGAGCCGTGACCGAAACCGCCGTACTCTGCCCAGGCGTAAAGGAGCCAAACGGCAATTCATAGACCAGAATCGTATCCCCGGCCCCAAACCCCGTCGGCACGGGCCGCGTTTGCCCTGTAAACGGATTGGTGTACGTTGTTTGACCAATATTGAGGACAATCGGTATCCCCACCGGGGTCATTTGCAGGCCACCCGCGACCACCGTGGGATAGCCAGCGTAGCCATCATTCCCATCCGCGCCGCTGGTATCCACCGCGACATCGAGGTAGGGAGCATACCCAGTATCGGTCCCACTGGCATTACTAAACACGAACCCATAGTTCGCCGTCTCACCGAGCAGAATGTCGGCATCGTATGGTGCGGACAGGGTCGGTACGGGCGCGGGATTGCAGCGGTCTTCGAGTTGCAGCAATCTCAGAGCTTCCCGCTCCGCAACAGAAACAACCCGGCGACGGGTCAAACTTTTCGCAAGCCGTTGGGCGGACAGTTTGTGAATGTTGAACATAATGGCGATGAAACCCTGGAGAAAATCAAGACATACTCGTGCAACTATATAAGCATCATCGACATTCTTAACGCACCGACTCCGTAAGTGAAGGGGCGGGGGGTTGAGAAAATACAAAAAATACGATGCCTCAGCCGATTTTACTGAATTCAACAACATGTCCGAAAATCCGACACGAATATCTCGACACTTGGCTTCATTCACGAAAGGTATCTCGCGGGGATCCTCGCCGTGTGACGGGTCGCCTTGTTGTGCGCCCCACGCGGTCTATAATCCCGAGAACACTTGATGCTCTGGTTCTGATGAGGTGAGGCCAAGATGCCCGATTCCAGCCCGTCCGAAGGCAGCCCAGCGTACCAACGGGTTCTGCTGAAACTCAGCGGGGAGGCATTCGGCGATGGCGGCAAGAACTCCGGCATCAGCCTGTCCGAGACGCTCGACATTGCCCACCAACTGAAACGGGTCGTGCAAACCGGCGTGCAATTGGCCATCGTCGTCGGGGGTGGCAACATCCTGCGGGGAGCCCACTTCTCCGCCGGATTGCAGACGATCCGCCCGGCCACCGCCGATACGATGGGGATGCTGGCCACCGTCTTGAACGGACTCGCTCTGCAAGACACACTCGAAACGCTGGACATCGAAACCCGGCTCCTCTCAGCCGTGCCGATGGATTCGGTGTGCGAACCGTACATCCGCCGCCGGGCGATTCGTCATCTCGAAAAAGGCCGGGTCGTCATCCTGGCGGGCGGCACGGGAAACCCGTTCGTCACCACCGACACCGCCGCCGCCCTGCGGGGCCGTGAACTCGGCGTAGACATCCTCATGAAGGCCACCCGCGTCGATGGGGTCTACGATTCGGACCCGGAAAAGAACCCCTACGCGGAAAAGTACCAACGGCTCACCTACATGAAGGTGCTACAGGACCGTCTCAAAGTCATGGACCTGGGCGCGTTCGAGATGTGTTCGGAAGCGCGGTTGCCCATCCTGGTTTTCAACTACACCCGCACTGGGGCCATCGAAGACGCAATCCGAGGCCGCCCCGTGGGAACGATCGTCGCCGCCGAGTCACCCCAATAACCTGATAACGATCGCCATTTGGACGATTTTATTTTCCGTTGAGGCACGGCCATGAACACAGCACAAATCCTGAAGGACTCCGAAGACCGGATGGACAAGGCAGTCGATGTCTTCCGCAACGAACTGAAGGGCTTGCGAACCGGCCGGGCGAACCCTGCCATGCTCGATCCGATTCGGGTCGATTACTACGGTTCCCCCACGCCCATCAAGCAGATTGCGAACGTCAGCTCCCCGGACCCCTCATCACTGATGATTAAACCGTTCTCGGCCGATGACCTCAAAGAGATCGAAAAGGCGATTCGCGGCAGTGACCTGGGGCTCGCGCCGAACAACGATGGCAAGGTCATTCGCCTGAACATCCCACAAATGAGCGGCGACCAGCGGAAGAAGATCGTCCAGCAACTCAAGAAGTCGGCCGAGTCCGCGAAAGTCTCCTGCCGAAACATTCGCCGAGACGCGAACAAACATTTCGACGATGCCGAGAAAGCCGGTGAGATGACCGAAGATGAGCGGGACAAAGGCAAGGACAAAGTCCAGGCCCAGCTCAAAGCCTACGAAACCAAGGTCGACGATCTGGCCGACAAGAAATCCAAAGAAATCCTGGAAGGATAACACACCTCCCACACAGGGTCGCCCCTTCCCGGTTCGTGGACCGCGAACCGGCGAACTCCCGAACCCGAGAGGGAGCGATCTCTGGCCTCACGCCCTTGAACAGGAACGCGAGGTCAGGATACGCTCCCACACGACACAATCTCCCCTCCAATCCCATTGCAGTAGAACGGTATGAAACTGGTACTCGGCAGCCGCAACGCGAAGAAACTCCGCGAACTGCGGGAACTACTTGGGGATCTTCCCCTAAAACTCACCGATCTGAGCCCCTACCCCACCGCGCCGGATGTCGAGGAAACCGGAACCACTTTTGCCGAAAATGCCCAGATCAAAGCCGCCACGCTCGCGCCGATTCTCGGCGAGTGGGTACTCGGCGAAGATAGCGGCCTCGTCGTTCCGGCCCTGGGGGGCCAACCCGGAGTCTATTCCGCCCGGTATGCGGGAACACATGGAGACGACGCGGCGAACAATCGCAAACTGCTCGCCGAATTGATGGGGAAGTCTGGAGAGGAACGCCGGGCGTACTACGTCAGCACGGCCGCCCTCGCGGACCCAACCGGCCAGATCGTCACGGTCGTGGAGGGACGCTGTTGGGGTGTGATCGCCACAGCAGCCACCGGCACCGGCGGTTTCGGGTATGATCCTTTATTCATCATTCCCGAGTATCACGCGAGCTTTGGCACACTCAGCCCCATTGTCAAACACGCCTTGAGTCATCGTGGACGATCCGTGGCCCTGCTCCGCCCCCGGCTCCGAGCGGCCCTCGGTGTGTGAGCGCAACTTCCGCGCGTGCGGAATCGCTCTTACGCATTCATCATTTCTTCTGTGATGTTGGCATTCGTGTAGACGTTCTGCACATCGTCGTTGTCTTCCAGAGCATCAATGAGTCGCAGCACCTTTTTTCCAGTGTCCACGTCCACATCCACGGTGGTCTTGGGCAGATTCTTGACTTCCGCTTCCTCGGGAACGAACCCCGCCGCCCGTACAGCCTCCGCGACTGCGGTGAACCGCGAAGGCTCGCATGTGATTTCGTACAGGTCGCCGTCGCGTTCGCATTCATCCGCTTCCGCCTCGATGGCCGCGGTCATGACGGCTTCTTCATCGGAGTATTTCTTCGCATCCAACAGGATCACGCCCTTACGCTCGAAGAGGTAGCCGACGCAACCGGGGGTGCCCATGTTACCGCCGTTCTTGTCGAAAACGAGCCGGACATCCCCATTGGTGCGGGTGCGCTTGTCGGTGAGCGTTTCCACCAGAATGGCGACACCGCCGGGGCCGTAGCCCTCGTAGGTGATCTCTTCCATGGTTTCGCCCGCCAGATCGCCGGTGCCCTTCTTGACAGCGCGTTCGATGTTGTCCTTGGGCATGGAAACGGCTTTGGCTTTGTCGATGGCGTAGCGAAGCCGGAGGTTCATAGTCGGGTCGCCACCGCCGTTTCGGGCCGCGATCATGATGTACCGGGCCAGTTTGCTCCATAACTTCGCCCGTTTGGCATCCTGAACGCCCTTGTGTCGGGAGATGTTCGCCCAGTGACTGTGCCCCGCCATACGCATCACCTCACAATGTCCCAAGTAGTGAACCCGATTACTATACCGCTTTGACCGCGAACCGGAACCACTGATGCAGGAAGAAATGCAACAAGCCCACGGATCCTCACCCGTGGGCTTGCGTATCTGGCCAAAAGGCGATCAGACAAAATAGACTTTACTGAATGGGGATCTCGTACACCAGCGCACCGAGGACATCCCCCTTCTTGACTTTCGGGTGGCAATCCACGCAGGCATCCATGACGGCGGGAACCAGAGTGGCGGCCCGGAGAACCGGCTTGCCATCCTTCGTGCCTACTTCATCCACATAGGCTTTCCCGCCTTTGATGGCTTTGACTGCGGCAATCTCAAAGTCCGATTTCGCCACGTTCTTCCGCCGTAACGGGGCACCAGAAGCATCAATCAGGCGACCCGTGCCGTGATTGTTCTTTTCCATGTGACCGAACACTTTTTCCGCCACGACAGCCGCGGGAATATGCTCCTTGGCGGCAACGTAGGTTTCCGTGATGATGATGACGTATCCCTTGTGCAGGTCGTCCATCATTTTGATGGTAGCCCGCGCCCGTTCAATGGCCGCTTTATCTGGGGTTGCCGCCGCCGGAGCCACTTTCGCGGCAGGAACAGCTTCCGCAACCGGGGCCGCCGCTTCCGCGACAGGAGCCGCAACCACAACGGGAGCCGCGTAGTGCGTGTCTTCCACAATGACAGGTGCGCTGGGTTGGACCGCACCGCGCAACCGATTGCGGAGCCGATGCTCCCGGTTCAGTTGTCGGCCCTCTGTATCCAGCGGAGCCGCCGTGGCCTCTGACCATTGTTGAGCAGCAAATGCCACCGCCAAACAGCCGGTCACGACAACCAAAGCCGAACGTGAGAACAAACGCGGCATACCAAGTTCCTTTCAGAGAGGCACCTTGGGGAGACGGCAAACCGCCCCAAGAAATCAGTGGAGTTTAGAAACCGGACTCAATCGTCCTGAATAAGAACATATATGCCTATTTTACCAAAGCAAGCACATTTCCTAAAGTTACAGACAAACAATGCCGATAACTGTCAATTCTCATGGGATACACGAATCATTCACGCGATACAGGAGACGTGCTGACACGACCCGATGATAGCGAGTGTCCCACTATCATCGAGCCGACACCCAACGTAGGGGCGAACAGTTTACCGACCATCTTGGAGATGCAAGAGTTCCATTTGATGAACTTGGAACCGCTCACACTCTTCGGGGTTCTCCAGCACAACCCGAATCCGGGTGATGTCGGTGCTGAGCAGCCAAGCCGGACGCGAACCGAGCGGGACCAACTGGATTCGGTTCCCGATCGACTGGAACCGGGTGAGAACGCGCCATGCGGGATGCTCCGCCGTGGAGAACTCCACTCGAAACTGGCCTTCGATGGGTAAACCCGCTCGTTTCGGCACCCAGTGGAAATGGAACCGCAGAAAGTCCGCATCGGCACCGGAGAGATGCAAGCTCGTCAGATCATAACTGGCACACGGCGCATCCATCCCCGGCACATTCCACCGATCCGGTTGGCAGCCGCATTCCGGGTTGATCACTCGCCGATCGTCCAAATGCGCCACCGCGGCAAACAAGGATTGGAGCTGATTCCAGGAACCACCCCAGACTCCCGGCAATCGCTGGAGGTTCGTCTCGGGATACGCTTCTTCTAATAAAGCAATCCGAGAGGCTAAGTCCGTGGGATCGCTTGGTGTGAGACGCGAAGAATCCGCCAGGAACAGGAACTGCCCGCGCCGGATGGGCGGATATTGGCTGGCGACTTCCCGGAACAACCGATAACACCGCAGGTTACATGCGACGTTGTCGAACTCCGATGTGGGCCGAAGCACCGCGACCGGGGGTCGCTCTCGGCGAAAGGCTTCTACCATCGCCAATTGATCCGCATCACTGCTCGCATATGCAACAGATGAATACGGAGTCGGAACCGGGCGATTCGTATAGACATACCAGGCGCTATTCAGAGTCAGATTCAAGAAGGTTTCATTCGGCTTCAGGAGACAGTTTATCTCGTGGTTAAATTCCTGAAGGGTGGCCAAGTGAACTGGAAGAGCATACATTCGGCCGATGTTGTGACTGTCCAATCCATCGCTGGAAACCGGGACAATATCCGAACGCCCCTCCGCCGACCGCGTCATCGCCACACGATCGGCAACCGCACGCGTTGTCGGTTCCACTTGCGGCATGAGCGGCATCATCCCCATCACGATCGCGAGCAACGCCGCCGCCTGAAATGCAGAAGAGCCAGAACGCGAACGCAGAACCTCAATCGTTACCCAAACTTGAACCAAGAGAAGGGTAAAACTTCCGTTTCGGAAGAAGTTTCCTTGGTCAATCCGACCAATCAAGTACCCATGTACGATCAGCAAGGAAGCCAAGATGGTGCCAGCCAGCACGAGCCGAGAGGGGTTCCGCGTTCCTGACGATGCCGTCACCTCAACCCAGACCGTGTACGCCAGAGCCACCGCCAGGGCCATCCAGCCGAACCGCAATGTTTCCCAGGCGGTGTAAGTATCCAAGGTCTTGAAGATACCATAACTCCCAGGATGCCCCTGACTCTGACCAAAGGGAATCCCCCAGGCGATCGCATTCGTGGCCGCTTGACGACTGAGGAAGCGCACGAACCCGATCGCCATTTCTCGTATCGGAGGGGTGAGGAGGGCAACGGCTCCGATTCCCACAGCCACGCCGGCCAAGCGCAGTGCAGCCCGCCGATCCGTGCGTCCCAGCGCCACCGCACACCACACCGCAACCGGGGCCGTGGCCAAGATGGCCGCGCAACCAAAGGTGGGGTTATAGGCTATTCCTATCAGAGACAGGCCGAGCCAAGCCGTGAGCCAATATCGAGGGCGAGACAACAACCACGGATGCGCCAAGCCAATGACCGTTGGCAGCCAGATCATGTAACGATCAGAAATGAAAGTAGCCCCATAAATCCCTATTAGACAAGCCGCGAGTGGCCCAGCGTACCACCACACCACCACGAACAGCGCACACGCTAAAGCCGCGTTCAACACCATACTGGCTTCATGAAATGTTTCGAGATCCGGGGAGAAAAAGAGAAAATTGGTGACCCCCTGAATTATCGAAGCACCGAAGATCGGGGTAAAGTCCCGGTACGGCAACTTCCCGAACTCCCACAGTTGATGGAAAGGAATCAGCTTCTCACCGAAATGAAAATCATCCTGGAATAAGAACGGAACATCAAGAGAAGATGTAGCCACAAACAAAGCGACCGCGGCCACACACATTGGAGACAGAACATCCGACAAACGGATTTCCGCCGCCCGCGTCAGTGCCCGCCCACGACGAACCAAACCTACCAACCCGATCAGGGCCGGAATGGCGACCAATAGCAAAGCCGTGGAGCGGAATCGGCCCGCCACGATCCCATCGGCCGTCACAATCGGAGGCGGCAGAATGGCAGCATAAAGCAGGACCAACCCCGCTTGCAGACCCAACACCAGGAAGCAAAGCCGCCGGGCCGCAATTGGGGCAGACCGGGCCGTCGCCAAAATCAGTAAAGCCGCCCCTCCCGCGGCAAACACTGCCCGAGCCGACCACAAATTCACGCGATTCGCACTGATTACGCCGAGCCAATCCGGCTGGAGACGGAACACCGACAAGATGCCGCCAGCCATCCCCAACCCGGCGATGATAGCCGCGCACAAAACCGCCCCAGCGATGGTGTTCATCTCCGGCCCGGTCAGGTCACGCCGCCATCGCAGCAACCCCAAGGACACCAACCCAAACAGCACTGTCGCCGTAACGGTTTCCGTCAAGGGGCCATAGGTGCCCACACCGATTACAACTTGCCCAACTTGGTACAACGCAGGCAAGTTGCAGAGCCAGAGAAACCCGGCATAACTGTTCCCGATTTCTTCTCCCCGATAGCGGGCCAAACATCGAACCAGCACGCGATGCCCAATCACCACCGCCAGAGCCACGCCGAAGAACAACCACATCGCGGAATAGTCGCGGGCTTTATTCTCCCCCGTGAGCGTGGTCCAGCCGACCGCCAGATCGTTGTACGGGAATTGCTTGTGCAAATGTGGCCAATAGGAGCGTGTGACCGCGTATGCCACAGCAATGGCATTGAGAACAAGTGGCAAGAGAATCGGATCCGCCGAACGTGCCGGAACACCCTGCATCTGCGGTTCGGGGATAACATGAGGTGAAACCGTCGATGGCGGAGATTCCAAAGCGAAAAGCCGCGATCGCAATATCCGCGATGCCACCATGCGAACGAACTTTTGTACCGGCATGATGGCAACCCAATGGGAAGGCAAGCGAACCCACCCCCTCTTGCGATGAGGGGCACCCAGGACACGATCCCACTTGCACGGCATCGCGTTCACGAGGACGGGGCTATAGCGTGTGTATGAATGACAGTCAACGGAAATGACGAATTGTCCCAGCCTTCACTTCATCCAAAGTTTGCGGTCGAGGGTGCGGTAGCCGATGGATTCCGCAATGTGACTGGCCGTGATCGCTTCGGAATCACCCAGATCGGCAATCGTGCGGGCAACCTTGAGGATACGATCGTGTGCCCGAGCTGAAAGACCAAGATCGTCCATCGCGGATTTCAACAGGCTCTGACCTTCCGCATCCAATACACAATGTTTACGCAACAACCGACCAAACATACGAGCATTCAACATCCGACCATCCCGGCCAAATCGGACCCGTTGCCGTTCCCGCGCGGCCAGTACCTGATCCCGCATCGCCACGCTCGATGTCCCATCTGCCTGCGCGGAAAGCTCCGCATACGCAACAGCTGGCACTTCCACATGCAAATCAATGCGATCCAACAACGGCCCACTGAGCCGCCCCATGTACTTTTCCACCGCGATCGGCGAACACTTGCAGGCGCGGCGTGGGTCGCCCAGGTAGCCGCACTGACACGGATTCATCGCCGCAATCAGGATGAAATCCGCGGGGAACGTCGTCGAACCGCTGGCCCGTGAAATCGTGATGTTCCCTTCTTCCAACGGTTGCCGTAGCACTTCCAGGCTTTTGCGGTTGAATTCCGGGAGTTCGTCCAGGAACAGCACACCATTATGAGCCAAGCTGATTTCCCCCGGTTGGGGAATGGTACCACCGCCGACCATGCCCGCGTCCGAGATCGTATGGTGCGGGCTGCGGAAAGGGCGGGTCGAGAGCAACGCCTGCCCAGCAGTCAGCATCCCCACAGCGGAATAAATCCGGGTCGTATCCAGGCTTTCTTCCGAGGTCAGCGGCGGCAAGATCGTCGGCAACCGCTTACTCAGCATCGACTTACCCGAACCGGGGCTGCCGATCATCAGCAGATTATGCCCGCCGCTCGCCGCGATAATCATGGCCCGCTTGGCGAACTCTTGGCCCCGCACTTCCGCGAAATCGACGGGGTACTGGCCACGCGCGTCTGGGTCCGCATCAAAGTGGAACACCGTCGGATCGAGTGCGACAGCCCCCGTCACCAACCCGACCGCTTCCGCCAACGAGGTGATGGAAAATACTTCCAATTCTTGCACCACCGAACCTTCACGGGCATTCTCGCGGGGAACGAGTAGCCGCTTCAGTCCGCGATCCCGTGCCGCCATCGCAATCGACAAAATCCCCTTCACGGGTCGGACGCTCCCATCCAACGCCAACTCACCGACCGCGGCACAATCCGTCAATTGATCCGGGTGAATCTGCCCCGTGGCGATCAACATGCCCAAGGCAATCGGCAAATCGAACGCGCCTGCATCTTTGCGTAAATCCGCCGGGGCCAAATTGATGATCGTCCGACCCGTGGGCCGCTGATACCCCAGATTGGCCAAAGCCCGCTCAATCCGGTGAATACTCTCCCGCACGGCCAGTTCCGGCAACCCGACCAGCACCGTTTTCGGCAACCCCGGTGCCACATCCACTTCCACCTCAACCGGCAACGCATCAATGCCGACGAGGGCGAACGCCTGCAATTTCGCTAGCATCGGTGGGAGACTCCGATGGAAGTTCGCTGTTTCGATAAGCGGAGTATACCGACTCCGAGCCGTCGTGAATATGCGGGGGCGTTCACTCGAATCAATCAGTTGATTCGGTTGGATAGCAACTGATACGCCGCGTCCCGATCACCGCTGCGAAAGACTTCGACTAATTGTCGGTGTTCATCATAAATGTCGAGTAACCGGGTTTGCCGCCATTGCACCTGTAAAAAATGGGAATGAATCCGCCCGACGAGCGTTTCCCAAATGACCATCAAATCCGGCTCCCCGGCCAGGTCGATCAGGGTGCGGTGGAACTCCAGATCGGTTTCGGCCACCGTGTGCAAGTCGTGCTGAACGCAGGCATCGTGCATCCGTGCGAGTATCGCATCCCAACGGCGGAACGCCTCTTCATTCAAGGAATCGAACACCAGATTGAGCGCGTACAGTTCCACAGTCCGACGAATCGGGATGATGAGATCCCGAATCGCCTTCGGAGCATCCACCGCGACAACGGCACCCCGGTTCGCCCGCATGAGCAGCAACCCTTGCCGGGCCAGTTGTTGAATCGCTTCCCGTACCCGCCCCCGGCCGACACCAAACCGCTGGCTGATCTCCTGTTCAACCAGACGACACCCCGGCTGAATCCGCCCGGTCAAAATATCATTCCGCAATCGGTCAGCTAATTCCGTCGCGGTCGGCTTCGACACCGTCATGTGTGTTCCCGGTCGAAAAAATAAACCGATACCCTATCGACTTCCGTTCTTGCGGATTCTGGAGATTCCCAGAACTCAGAAGAACAGATTTGACACAACTCAATAATTGTCTACAATTCTGTCTACACCAGAACCTGTCTCGGGTCAGCGCCAGAGACAATATGAGATCGGGTGATGCCGATACACTCTGCATCCCGAAACAGGGTTCGCCAATATGCGGACTGGAACCGGCCCCCCATCTCGCATACGGTTACTCCGCTATTATTAGAATATGGAGTGAAACCGACGCGAAACGAGGGAACTCCGCTGATTCTGGAAGGAACACCCGCCGCGGTGCCCGCACAGAACGCAGTCGGTGTGACGATTCACACCAAAACCCCAGATGGGGTTCTGTCTTCCCGGCCCAACAATCCGCCCAATTCGTTCACACGCTGTCATCATCACGGAGTGTGTCATGCTGATGCCCCACCCTTGGCTACCGCGACTCCTGGCACTCATCGGGTTACTCCTCGGCACCGCCCCCCGTGTATCCGCGGAACCTTCCGCCGATGACCAGTTTGAACAGAGTGTCCGTCCCATCCTGGTCGACATCTGCGGTCAGTGTCATGGTGCGAAGAAGCAACACAGCGGCCTGCGACTCGACTCGCGGGAAGCGATCCTCAAGGGCGGCGACCGGGGAACCGCACTCACGCCGGGAAAAGCGGATACCAGCCTCCTCATTCAAGCCGTGCGCCGAGCGGGCGCGTTGAAGATGCCCCCGAATCGACCCTTGACGGAAGTGCAAGTGGCCGCCCTGACCCGCTGGGTCGAACGTGGAGCCCCCTGGCCGGCCGGTTCCCCAAAAACTCTAGCAACAAACAGCCCCGACCCGACCAAACATTGGGCCTTCCAGCCGGTCACCAATCCACCGATCCCGCCCGTCCACAACCCGAAGTGGGTCCGCACCCCAATTGACCAGTTCATCCTGGCCAAGCTCGAAGCGGAACAACTCACACCGTCCCCCATCGCGGATCGCCGCACGCGGATTCGCCGAGCCACCTATGACCTAACCGGACTGCCGCCGACTCCCGAAGAAGTCGATGCCTTCGTTCAGGACAAGTCCCCGCAAGCCTATGAACGCCTGATTGATCGGCTATTGGACTCCCCCCGTTATGGTGAACACTGGGCACGACATTGGCTCGATGTGGCTCGCTATTCGGATACGAAAGGATACGTCTACGGGCGGGAGGAACGGGTTTGGGTCCATGCGTGGGTCTACCGCGATTGGGTTGTCCGATCTCTGAATGAGGACATGCCCTATGACCAGTTCGTGGCTCTGCAATTGGCCGCAGACCAGATCGCCCCGCAAGACCCAAAGTCCCAAGCCGCGATGGGGTTCCTGACCCTCGGCCGTCGCTTCTTGGGGGTCACGCACGACATCATTGATGATCGCATCGACACCGTGACACGGGGGATGTTGGGACTGACCGTAGCCTGTGCCCGCTGCCACGATCACAAGTACGACCCCATCCCCACGGCGGACTACTATTCCCTGTATGGGGTCTTCCGCAGTTGCACCGAACGCCTGACCCCCGCCACAACGGATGCCGTGGACCCCGCCTTCGCCAAGAAACTCCAGGAACAACAGGACAAGCTGCATGCCGTGACGCAAATGCGGCGCGCCGAAGCCGCGTCCCGCATCCGCGCCCGCATCGCGGACTATCTGGAAGCACAACGGGAACTGCACAAGTACCCAGAAGAGGGCTTTGACCAGATCCTGGCCCCCAGCGACCTGATCCCCGCCACCGTCCGGCGTTGGCGTGATTATCTCGCCCAAGCCGAGGCAAAAAATGATCGCATCTTCTCCGCATGGCGGGCCTTCGCGGCCATCTCTGGGGATGAGTTCCCCCAGCAAGCAGACGCGATCTGCCGGCGGTTGTCCCAGGCACCACCAGAGCAGGTCCACCCACTCGTGGCCCAGGCCTTGCGCCAAGTACCCAAGGACCATCGAGCCGTCGCCGAGGTGTATCAGAAAGTGTTTGCGAATGTGGACCGCACACTGGCCGATGCCCAAGCCACCATCGCCGGTGGGACGGTCCTACGGCAAGTCCCCGGAAGCGAAGACCTTTTGGACTTTTTGACGCACATCAATTCCCCATGTGTTGTCCCGGATGAACCCATTGTCTCAACCGAGTCCTATTACCCTTCCAGTGTCGTGAATGAGTTATGGAAACTCCAAGGAGACTTGGACCGCCTGCTCATCAACATCGGTACGGCCCCAGCCTATGCAACGATCCTGGTAGACAGCACCAACCCGAAGGATGCCCGCATCCTCCGTCGCGGCAATCCCGCTCGACCAGGAGACGTAGTCCCACGGCAATTCTTAGAGCTACTCTCCGGGAAGAATCGCCAACCCTTCACACACGGCAGCGGACGGCGAGAAATGGCCGAGGCCATCATCGACCCGCAAAACCCTCTCACCGCGCGGGTCATGGTGAATCGAGTCTGGATGCACCATTTCGGAGCCGGACTGGTCACGACACCAAGCGACTTTGGGATGCGAGCCACGCCACCATCCCACCCGGAACTCTTGGACTGGTTAGCCCATCAGTTCATGGCGAACGGCTGGCGGCTCAAGCCATTGCATCGTCAGATCATGCTCTCGCAAGTGTATCAACAATCGTCCCAAGGACAATCGGACCCCATGTCCCAGAAGCGAGCGGCGACCCGCGACCCAGACAACCGACTCCTCTGGCGAGCCAATGCCCATCGGCTTGCGTTCGAGGAAGTCCGCGACAGCCTCTTTGCGATCACCGGAGAACTCAACACCAAGACGGGCGGCAAACCTGTAGACATCCTCAACGCCCCATTCTCTCCCCGACGAACGCTGTATGGCCTGATCGACCGCCAGTTCCCACCGGACCTCTTCCGGGTCTTCGATGTCGCCAACCCGGATTTGCACACACCGCAACGCAGCCAAACGACGGTCCCGCAACAGGCATTGTTCTTCCTCAATCACCCGTTGCCGCTGGATCGCGCACGGTCCCTGATCGCCCATCCTACCGTGATGAAGGCGACCACCCCGGAGGACAAAGTTCGCCAATTGTATCGTCTCATTTATCAACGGGAACCCACGAGCCAACAAGTCGCAACTGCCGTGCAACTTGTGGACACCGTGACAGCGGAAACGCTGACACCCCCCGCGCCGAAGCCGACCGCGTGGACATACGGAGTTGCCACCTATGACCCCCAAACGGGGACTATCCACGGCTTCCAACCGTTGCCCCATTTCACCGGCGATGCCTGGCAAGGTGGGACCAACTGGCCCGATAGTCAATTCGGCTGGGCACAACTCACCGCGACAGGTGGACACCCCGGAAATGACCTCGCGCATGCTGTGGTTCGCCGCTGGACGGCCCCGCAGAACATCACGGTTAATGTCGACTCCCAACTGGTCCACGAACACCAAGTGGGCGATGGCGTGCGCGGCACCATCATCAGTAGCCGAACTGGCCGACTCCTCACGGCCCAGGCTCATAACAAATCCGTGATGATGAACCTCCAGGGAATTTCGCTACAAGCAGGGGACACCCTGGATTTCGTCGTTGACATCGGTGGGACATTGAACACGGATCAACATTTGTGGACACCGATTATCCGAGAGCCAGGAGGAAAGACCTGGAATGCACAAACGGAATTTGGAGGTATTCCCCGACCCAAACTGGGACCATGGGAACATCTGGCCCAGGCTCTGTTGATGGCCAACGAATTTATTTTCGTGGATTGACCCCATCCGTACACAAGCGAACGACCAGGAGTTAGGCCATGACACCGATATCCGCACTCAGTCGCCGCGATGTCCTCCGCCGTTCCGGTCTGGGACTAGGGGCATTAGGACTCGCCAGCTTGCTCCCCGTTTCTGGGGCAGCGGCGGCGACTGGACCACTCGCGGCCAAGACCCCGCACTTTCCCGGAAAAGCCAAAAGGGTCATCCACTTCTTCCTCAATGGTGGCCCGTCTCAAGTGGACACCTTTGACCCCAAACCCGCGCTGACCCAATACGCCGGGAAGACACTCCCGACCCATCTACGAACAGAACGGAAAACCGGCGGGGCGTTCCCTTCTCCTTTCAAGTTCCAGAAATACGGACAAAGTGGAATCGAGGTCAGTGAGATCTTCTCGGAGACGGCCCAGCACATCGACAACATCGCCGTGATCCGCTCCATGAAAGCGGAAGTTCCCAATCATGAACCATCCCTGATGCTGATGAATTGTGGGGATTCCGCCCAACCCCGTCCGAGCGTCGGGGCATGGGTCTTGTATGGCCTGGGGTCCGAAAATCAGAACCTCCCCGCCTTTGTGGCCATGTGTCCAGGAGGACATCCCATTAAGGGAGCGGAAAACTGGCAATCGGGCTTTTTACCCGGTGCCTATCAGGGGACATTCGTGGACCCCGCACGGGGACAAGTGAGCAAGCTGATCGAGAACATTGCTCATACCCAGACAACCACCACCGCCCAGCGAAAGCAACTTGACCTAGTAGCCGCTCTGAATCGGGAACATGCATCTCATCGGTCGGACTCCCGGCTTGATGCCCGAATCGAGTCCTTTGAACTCGCCTTCCGCATGCAGACTGCCGCGACCGACGCTTTTGACGTGACCCGCGAAACCCAGGCGACGCGGGAACGCTACGGCGACACGGTCCACGGCCGCCAGACACTGATCGCACGCCGTCTCGTCGAACGGGGTGTCCGCTATGTCCAATTGTGGCACGGAGCCGGGCAACCGTGGGACCACCACGGGGACATTGCCAAGGCACATCGCAAGACAGCGGCGGACATCGACCGCCCCATTTCCGCACTGCTCGCGGATCTGAAACGGCTCGGAATGCTGGACGATACCCTGGTCATCTGGGGCGGTGAATTTGGACGCACTCCGACGAGCGAAGGCTCTGGGCGGGACCACAACCCCTACGGCTTCACAGTCTGGATGGCAGGCGGTGGAGTCAAAGGCGGGACCGTCTACGGAGCAACGGACCCATTCGGGTTCGCCGCCGTCGAAAACCCCGCCACGGTCCATGACCTACATGCGACCATTTTGCACCTACTCGGGTTCGACCACGAGCGATTGACCTTCCGCTATGCGGGACGGGATTTTCGGCTCACCGATGTCCACGGCAATGTGATTCACAATATCCTGGCATGATGTCGTACTGGGAGCCATAACGGCATCCCGCATGTGAAGTTTATCAATCATCTAACAATAGAGACTCAACGTGACACGGCAAATTGTTCGCCCCGATCGCCTGGATTTGGACTCGCCCGGACGGCGGGACTATTGGGTCGCACTGGAGCACGACAGCATCTGGGGAGATCATCTTATCCCCCTCACGGTCTTCGTGGGTCCACAGGCGACCGCATCAGAGGGACTGGTGGCGTTCGGTTCCAATCATGGAAACGAGTATGAAGGTCCAGTGGCCATCAAACATCTGATGCGGGACATCTCCATGGAAGATGTCCTGGGTCGCATCATCCTGATCCCGGTCCTCAATCCGGCTGCTTTCCGTGCGGGGACACGCGAAAGCACCCTGGATGACGGCGTGAACCTGAACCGCGCGTTCGTGCCTGGCGCGGGGACAACCCCGGCTCTGGCGGGGATCACCCACCGCATCGCCGCGTTCGTGCGGGAATGGATTTGGCCGCGTGTCCATGTCGTCCTCGATCTGCACTCTGGCGGCGATGTGGCGCGGTTCGCCATTTGTGCCAACTACCACCCGGTTGACGATCCGGTCCTCAACCAGAAAATTGAAGAAACGGCCCGCTGGTTTGGGACACCGGCACTCATGGTCTATCAGAACATCACACCGGGATTGCTTCCCAGCGAGGCGGAACGATTGGGCAAGATCACCGTGGGCACGGAACTCGGCTGGGGTGCAGCCGTGAATGTGGACGGGGTACGCTACGGCCAACACGGTGTCCGAGCCGCCGCGATTCACAATGGCCTCTTGCGTGGGACCATCGAACCGATCGACTTCCACAAAGCGGGGACACAACGCAAACTGGAAATGGTCGATCGTGACTGTTTCACCGTGGCCCCATTCGCGGGACATTATGAACCCATCCTTGAATGTGGGACACGGGTTCAGGCCGGACAAACCGTGGGATACCTGCACGACTTCGACCATATCGACATGGCCCCCTGGCCCGCGGTCGCCGGCGTGGATGGGGTCGTCCTGGCGCAGACGTGGCGAGCCCCCGTACTACGGGGACAGCATGTCCTCGTCGTGGGCCGCGAACTACCATAACTTCTACTATTTCCATCACCGTTGGCGCGGCTGGACCATGCTTTGCAGGAGTGGATATGAAAATCACGGAAATTGTCTGTCAGGTCATCCGTATCCCCAATGTTCAAGCCAAGACGGCCAGTAGCCAGGATTCGGTCCTGGTGCGTGTCCGCACGGATACAGGATTGGAAGGAATCGGCGAGGCGGACTCGTCCCCGGAAATGGTCAAAGCTGTGATTGATGCCCCGTTCAGTCACAACATCGCCAGCGGTTTGAGACATATCCTCATCGGGGAGAACCCGCTCGAAACCGATCGTCTCTGGCAAACCATGTACCGCAAGACCCTCTACGCGGGTCGTCGGTCGGTTCCCATTACGGCCATGGCCGCGGTTGACATGGCACTTTGGGACATCAAGGGTAAGCATTTCGGTCAACCCATCCATCGCCTCCTCGGCGGCAAGCACCACAACCGCGTCGCGGCTTATGCCTCGATCCTGTTTGGTAAAAATGGCCAGGAGACATCCCAAATCGGCCAGCGCTGGCGAGAAGCGGGGTATCGGGCCGTCAAGTTCGGCTGGGAGCCGATGGGACAAAATGAGGACTTGGACATTGACCTCGTCCGCGGCGCGCGGGACGGGGTGGGGACAGATGGGTCCGTCCTCATTGACGCGGGATGCGTTTGGGACGCCCGCACGGCTCTGCAACGCGCTTGCGCTTTTGAACCCTTCAAAATCGGTTGGCTGGAAGAACCTCTGCACCCAGATGATTATGAAGGGTATCGCTGGCTGCGGGATCGTTCCCCGGTCCCGATTGCGGGTGGTGAGGAAGAATGTGGTCGACAATCATTCCGTCCTCTCATTGATGGGCGATGTCTCGATGTCTACCAGATCGACCTGTCCCGCAATGGTTTTACGGATGCCCTCTATATCCGTCAGCGAGTCGAGGAAATTGGGGCACGACTGTGCAATCACTGTTACACGAGTCCGGTTACGGTCGCGGCGAGTATCCACTGGCTGAGTACTTGCCGCGATGCCTTTTTGTTTGAAGATTGTGTCGAAGATTCGCCATTGCGTCATGAATTGACTCAAGAGCGGGTTCAGGCGGTCGATGGCTGGATGCCAGTCCCGGAACGTCCCGGTTTAGGGGTCACGTTGAACGAGGATTTCGTTCAACACCATCTCATTGCGGAGTCCCGTTAGATCTATGCAAGTCCCAGAATCCGCGCCGACACAGATCCGTCAGCAGACGCTGTTCCTGGTTTGCCTCCTGTCCATGCTGACCTACCTGGATCGCGTCGCATTCGCGGCGGCCACGCCGACGATCGTGTCCGATTTGGGACTGGTCAGTGCGGCCGATTTGCGACTGGCGATCACGGCGTTTGCGGTCGCCTATGCCATTTTTGAGATCCCCAGCGGCTGGTGGGGGGACCGATTCGGACCACGTCGCATTCTCTTGCGAATTGTCCTTTGGTGGTCCCTTTTCACGGCCCTGACGGGGGTCGTCGGCCTGACCGTTGGAGGTGTGGTCCTCGGTGGCGTGGGGCTGCTGGCTCTTGTCCGATTTCTGTTCGGGGCGGGGGAAGCCGGGGCGTTTCCCAACATTGCCCTCACGATCCAAAATTGGTTCCCAGCCCGAGAACGGGGGTTCGCCCTGGGGTGGGTCTGGATGACGAGTCGGATCGCGGGTGGGCTCACGCCGTTCATCTGGATGCTCCTGGTCGCGGGGACAGCCTATACCCCGGCCCTCATGAATTGGCGTGTCGCATTTGGGTTGTTTGGTGTCATCGGTCTACTGTGGTGTCTCATCTTCGCTCGCCGATTCCGCAATACACCGACTGAACACCCGGACACAAACGAAGCGGAACGGACCTTGATTGCCCTGGGACACGATGCGAATACGGGACATTCTGGCAATGTCCCCTGGCGCAAACTGTTTTTGAGCCGTAATTTGATCGCCTTGTGTACGATGTACTCCGCGGCGACGTATGCCTGGTTCTTCATCATTTCCTATTTGCCGAGCTGCCTGGAGACGGGTTTTGGGGTCGAACCCACCAGTGGGATCGGATCACTGTACAAAGGGGCTCCCCTGTGGATCGGGGCGGCGGGATGTCTGCTGGGTGGATATTGGACTGATCGGCTCCTGCGGCGGGGTTGGTCCCGGCGTTGGGCACGGCGTGGACCGGGACTTTTGGGACTTCTGTTGAGTGCGATCGCCTACGGGATAGCCGCCGTGTCCTCGGAAGCGTGGATGTTCGCGGGGATGATGGCGATGGCCGCCTTTTTCACGGACCTCATGATGAGTAGTGCCTGGTCCACTTGCCAGGACATTGGTGGTCGTCATACGGGCGTGGTGGCGGGGTGCATGAATACGGCGGGAAGCGTCGGGGCGGCCTCGGCGGCGTGGTTCAGCGGCGTGGTCCTCGATCGGTCCCTTTCGGCTCGTGCGGCATCTCTGGGGACATCACCCGCCCACTTGCCGGAATCCGAGCGCATCGCCGCCTTGCTGGATGGCTATCAGTTGAACATGGTGATTTTTGCCATCATCGTCGCCGTAGGCGCGGGCTTGTGGTGCCTGATTGATGCGTCCCGCCCTATCGAAGATGCGTCCTCCACAATGGAATGACAGTACTCATTTGATTACCTTTTTATCCATAGTACATTTGCCTTATCCAGCAATTAACCGCCAGTCTGATACGGACCCAATCAGGACGTTGACTGATCTTCACCAACGCCCTGGTTGTTTCTCGGCAGAAGGCGTTTCCCTGTGTCAGCCCACATAAACTCCATCAGCCAGAATCTGATGGAAAGGGTCAATTGTTTGTGCCACTGCCGGTGAACCAGGATTGCTTATGAGATCCGCACCACGATAGACACGCATTTCGGAAAGCATCCCTTCACCACTGCCCGTGACCAAATCCACCTTGCTGTCTCCATCGAAATCTACCACATCAACTCGGATACCACCCCGTGAGTTGGGGTCTCCCGCGAAGAAGTTTACGATGGTCATTGCATTACGACCGGGGTCATCCAGGCTGAAGTTTTGTCCCAGGAATGCAACCGCGTTCCCATCCGCGATGCGAACGCGGGGGCTGCCAGTCGGGCCTCCGCCGAAAATGAGATCGGCAAACCCATCTCCATTGACATCACCGGCTGTTGCATATGCCCCATTCCGCAGAGTGCCTTCGAAGGCAAAGAAGTTGGCGATGGGATTCCCCGTCGGGCGACCACTGGCAGCCGAGGCCACGGATTTTCCATCCCAAATGGTGATCCGAGGTCCACCCAAAAACCCAGCCGAGACAATGAGGTCGACGACACCATCACCATTCACATCCCCCACTGCCGGTCGAGCACCACCACGGAACCCCTCATCAGCCGCCCCGGCGAGATCCGCAAGCCCAAAGAAATTCGCCATGATGGCACCACCGCCTGTTGCAACCGAGGCACCATCGTAAACCATCACCCGCGCACCGCCTCCGCGATCCGGGGACACGATGACATCGGCTTTCCCATCACCGTTGAAATCACCAGCAGAAACGAAGACTCCTCCGGTAAAGGATGCCTCAAATGGGCGTAATCTTGCGATCGTCTGACCCGTAGCACCGTCGATCACGGCCACCTGAGACTCGCCGCCCGGACCGGTTCCCGCGATATAATCTGCGACACCATCACCAGTAACATCAGCCGTTGCAGTTCGGACGTTTCCTGTAAAGCCTGGGAATGCCTGAATCGTAGTACCAGGCACATATTGACCAGAAGAATTCGTAAATCCTTTCATGGTTCCGTCTGGTGAACCACCAATGGCGATGGGCCCCTGCGCGGTGATTCCCACAAACTGCCCAGGGGTACTCGATGGTGGATTATTGATTACGCCACCTGTGTCCCCGCCACCGCCTGTGTCCCCACCGCCACCTGTGTCCCCACCGCCACCTGTGTCCCCACCGCCAC